>DAIETC010000151.1 GCA_027345905.1 Kineosporiaceae bacterium
GTGATCTGCTCCTACCATCGGGGAATGATTTTCAAGGCGGTCGGAGACTCGCGGCCCTATCCCGACCATGGCCGCACCACTCCGCGCCAGTGGTCACAGGTGGCCCCGCGCCAGGTGCGCCTGGATGAGCTGGTCACCACCAAGCGGGTGCTCGACCTGGACGCGCTGCTGTCGGAGGACTCCACGTTCTACGGTGACCTGTTCGCGCACGTCGTCCAGTGGCGCGGCGAGCTGTATCTCGAGGACGGGCTGCACCGGGCGCTGCGAGCGGCGCTGCAACAGCGCCCCGTCCTGCACGCCCGTGTCCTGGTCCTCGACTAGGGCAGGTGGCCGGTCATGGCTTACCTCGACGAGTCCGCGCCCTGGCAGCGCCGACGCCGCCGGCGCCAGCGGATCACGATGGCCGTGATCGTCGTCCTGGTCATCGTGGCCGGGCTGATCGCCGCCGGCCTGTACCTGGGCGTTCTCGGCGTCCCCGCGAAGAGCCTGCCGGTCGCTGTCGGCCCGGTTCCGTGCTCGACGGTTTCGGCTCCCCCGGCGCTCGCGCCGCGCCGGATCAAAGTGAACGTCTACAACGCCACCGGCCGGGCGGGCCTGGCAGCGAACACCGCCGGCCAGCTGCGGCGGCGGGGGTTCGTCATCGGCTCAGTGGCCAACGACCCGGGTAGAGCCAAGGTCGTCGGCACTGCCGAGGTGCGTTACGGCGCCCGGGGGGCGGTCGCGGCCCACGTGGTCGCTGCCCAAGTGGTCGGGGCCCGGCTGGTCCCCGACCGGCGGCTGGCCCCCACCGTCGACCTCGTGATCGGCCCGCAGTTCACCGGCCTAGCGCCCAGCGTCCCGTCGACGTCCGCCCCGCCTGTGTGCGCGTCCGGCCCCGCCTCGCCGACCTCCGCGCGCACCACGGGGGTGCCGAAGACCAGGCCGACCTCAACACCACGCTGAGCCACGTCGCTACTCGTCAGCCGGCAGTCGCGGGGTCGCGCACGTCAGCAGGCGAGATCCACGGTGGCATGTGTCGAGGCGCGCTCAGGCATCGGCCACGGCTGCTCTTGACCTGCACAGGCGTGGGAGCTGCCCGTCAGGGTGACCGCCGTGCCTTCGCCCGGGGCCGAGACCACCGTGACGTCCACGCCCACGGCCGCGAGCGGGCCGAGCACCTGGCGACGCAGCCCGAACCCTGCGCGGCCCGGACGCCGAGAGGCGGCGAGGGGGTCGAACCCTCGCCCGTCGTCTCGCACGACGACCTCCCACCGCCGCTCTGCGCCCACCATGATGACGTCGGCGTGCAGGACGCAGCTCGTCGCGTCCGCGTGCAGCCGCACGTTGTGCAGCAGGGTCGAGACCGCCTCGCGGATCGTCGTACGGACGGGCGGGCGAACCTCCAGGTCGTCGACGAGATCGACGTTGAGCGTGATCGGCAGGTCGGTGAAGTCCTGCGCCGCGGCGCGCAGCGCGGATCCCAGGGTCAGGCTGTCCGCGTCGTGCTCTTGACCCTGGAGGAACGCGTGGATCTGGTTCGCGCCGGCCGCCGCGTGCCGCCGCAGAGCCTCCAGCAGCCGTGGGTCGTCCACGCTGCGGCTGAGCATCGACAGGACGCTCGCCTGGTCGTGCAAGAGCCGGCGGTGTCGTTCGGCCTCGGCCAGCGCGGCGCTGCGGGCGGCTCCGGTTCGATGCTGGTCAGCATCGCAGGCAAGGCGCCTCAGGTACCGGGCGGTGGCCCAGCCGGTTGCGGCCAGCGCGGCGTAGCAAAGGCAGTTGAGCACGGCGCTCGATACGTGGTCGACGCCCTCTGCCCCTCTGCAGGCCCACAGGTAGGAGACCATGAGAGCCGCCACCGACGCGATCGCGGCCGGACGACGACGCAGGCCCGCACCGGCAGCCAGTGAGCACCCCAGGGTGGCCGCGAAGCCCCAGGCGTCCCAGGTACTCATTCGATCCACCGGCCGGGTGATGAGGACTTGGCTCAGCAGCAGGACGCACCCGGTGACGACATCGACGAGCACCCCCGTCGTCCGCCATCGCCGGGTACGGCACAGCACGGCCGCCAGCACGGCGCTCTGCGCGACGTACAGGCTCACCAGACACACGTCGAGCACAGGTCGCGGTGACCGAGGCAGGGCGAAGAACAAGGAAGCCAGCACCAGCAGCACGGTGGCCGCCCGCAGCCAGACGAACCCCAAGGCCAGGACGTACTCGGCGCCTTCGGCGGCGCTGGGAGGCGGCACCTGGCGCGCAGGAGCAACGGCACGTGTCTGCACCACGAGCTCCTCCGGAGGCGACGTCGGTCGCTCGATCGACCGACGCCTTGATGCAACCACGCGGGCAGGTCGCTGCCGACCGCTCGGCGCAACTCCGGACAACCCCGGACGCACGGCACCGCCTACAGTTTGGGTGCCCGTCTCAGGCCCCGTGACGAGAGGTTTGGACCGTGCCGTCGCCCAGCGTCGACCCCGCCTCGATCCAGACCCGGCCCGAGTTGGCCGCTGCCCTGACCCAGGTGCGTCTTGGGGCCAACCTGACGGTACGACAGCTGGCCAAGAAGCTGGGGGTCCCCACCAGCACCGTCGGCGATGTCATGGGTGGGCGGCACATCCCGTCACGGACTCGTCAGCAGTTCTACGTCGCCCTACTGGGGGAGTGCGGGATCAGCGATCAGGCCGAGGTCGAGCACTGGGTCGAGGCCCTCGACAGGGTCCGCAGCGCCCAAGATGGCCGGCTGCGCAGGTCCACCGCCGGCAGCGGCACTGCCCCCTACCAAGGTCTGCAACCCTTCCAGCCCGAAGACAGTCACCGGTTCTTCGGCCGCTCAGCGGTCACCGAAGAGGTGGTGGCCGCCTTGCGCAGGCTGCGACTCGACCCCACTCCCAGCCATGGCCTGCTCGTGGTGATCGGCCCCTCCGGCTCCGGCAAGTCCTCGATCCTGCGGGCAGGGCTCGTACCCGCGATCAGGTCCGGCGCCCTGGCCAACGACGCAGACCGCTGGGACCACGTGCTGGTCACCCACCCCGGCGAGGAGGGCCGCTCGATCGTCCGGGGACTGCTCGACGCACCCCCGCCTAGGGGTGTGCTCGTGATCGACCAGTTCGAAGAGCTGTTGGTCACCTCGACCGACGCGCTCGAGCGACGCTCGTTCCTCGAATCGTTGTCCTGCCTGGACCCCACCAGGACGCTTGTCGTCCTGGGGCTGCGGGCCGACTTCTTCGCGAGTGCGGCCGAGGAGCCGGTCCTGCTGGCCGCCCTGCAGCACGCGCAGGTCGTCGTCGGCCCGATGAACGACCGGGAGGTGCGCGAGGCGGTGGTCGAGCCGGCGCGCGCTCTGGGGATCAGCGTCGAGCAGGGGCTCGTCGAGCTGCTGCTCGCCGACCTGGCGCCCCGGGACTCGGACGGACCGGCACACGACCCAGGGACGCTGCCGCTGCTGTCGCACGCGTTGCTCGCCATGTGGGAGCAGTCCCGCGGTGCTCGCATCTCCACCACCGACTACCGGGCCGTCGGTGGGCTGCGCGGCGCCGTCCAACAGACGGCCGAGGCGCTGACCGCCAGCCTGACCCCGTCGGAGCAGTCTCTGGCCCGACAGATGTTCCTGCGCATGGTGCACGTCAGCGACGACTCGCCGTTGACCCGGCGCCGGGCGCGGCGCGAGGAGTTCCGTGAGCTGCGGGTGGACGGCCTGGAGCAGCAGGACCGCGACATCGACCGCGTACTGGACCGGTTCGTCGCAGGCCGCCTGGTGACCGCCCACGCCGACTGGGTCGAGGTCAGTCACGAGGCACTGCTCTGGTCGTGGCCGCGGCTGCGTGGCTGGCTGGACGAGGACCGGGACGGTCTGCGCATGCACCGTCAGGTCACGAACAGCGCCCGCCAATGGCTGGACAGCGGGCGAGACCCGACGCTGCTGCTGCAAGGCGGCCGCCTTGAGGCAGCGGTGGAGTGGGTCGGCCGGGCCGACGGCGGCGGCGGCTTGAACCAGCTCGAGCGCGAGTTCCTCCAGACCTCTACCTCCCGGGCCCAGCAGCGTCAGGAGGAGTCTCGGCGAGCGGCGACGCGGTTGCGTCGGCTGGTCGCGGCGCTCGCCGTACTGCTCGTGCTGACCGGCTCGCTCGCCGGGTACGCCTGGCGCGCCCGGACGAGCGCGACGATGAGCCGCGATCAGGCCCTGTCGCGCCAGGTGGCCATCGAGGCGGAGCAGCTGCGGCTCGTCGACCCGGGACTGGCCGCCCAGCTCGCCCTCACCGCCTTGCGCACATCCCCGACGGCAACGGCCCGCTCGGCGTTGCTGGACAGCTCGGCGGGTGACCTTCCTACCCGGGTGGTCGGCGCCTCCGGCCCCACGACCCTGGCGCTGAGCGCCGACGGGCGCATCCTGGCCGTCACCCATGCCGACGACGGCAGCGTCCACCTCTACGCGCCGAGCCCCGACCGGCTGCAGCCCCTGGCCGTCGTCCCGGGCCAAGGACGGGACACCCAGCTGTTCGCCGCGGCCCTCTCGGGGGACGGTCGACTCCTGGCCGCCGGTGGAACAGGGCGCACCGTAACCCTGTGGGACCTGCGCGACCCACGCCACCCGGCGCGCCTGTCGGCCATCGGACCCCTGAGCGGAACCGTCCAAGGCCTGGCCATCGCACGCGACGGCCATGAGCTCGCAACGGTCGGCGACCCGGCAGGGGTCCGACGTTGGGACCTGCGCGACCCCCGGCGTCCCCTGTCGCTCGGGGCGCTCACGATCGCGACGTCCGAGACGCTGTCCGCAGTGGCCTTCAGCCCGGACGGTCGCCAGCTCGCGGCAGGTGGCCAAACCGGGCAGATCGCCGTCTGGCCAGCCGGGGCGCGTACGGGCAGCGCCGCGTCGTCCACCGCGCGCGCCGGTCAGAGCCTCGTGACCTCCGTCGCGTTCAGCCCGGACGGCCGGACGCTGGCCGGCGCCAGCAAGGACGGTCTGCTGCGGGTATGGCGCCTGGCCCCCGCAGACCTGTCCTTGGCCCACGCACCGCTGGGCGGGTTCACCAGTCAGGCCAACTGCCTCGCATTCTCCCCGGACGGCGGCACGCTGCTCGCGGGCAGCTCGGACACCTCCGCACGTGCCTGGGACACGACGACCTGGACGCCGGTGCGGACCCTTCCACACCCGGGCCCGGTCACCGCCGTCGCCGTCACCGCCGACGGCCGCAGCGTCCTGACGGCAGCCGCCGACGGGACGACGCGCCAGTGGTCGCTCGCCGCCCCGCAGATCGGACCCACCTCCGGCACCGTGTTCCAGCTGCAGCACGGGTCTTCGGGGACGCACCTTCTGGCCGTCACCACCAGCGGCCCGAACGGAGCCGTGGCACTCTGGGACACCGCCGATCCGCGACATCCACGCCCGGTGCTCTCGCAGGTCCCGCTCCCACCCGGCTTCGGGCCCGTCGCAGGCACCTCCGCGCTCACCCGGGACGGCACCCTGCTCGCCGTCGCGGACCGCGCCGGGCAGGTGCAGCTGGTCGACCTGCACAACCCTCGCTCACCGGTCCTGGTCGGAGCGCCGCTGCTCGGCGCGCACCCGCTCATCGAGCAGCTGGCGTTCGACCGCACCGGCCGGCTCCTCGCCGGCGGCGACGACACCGGCAAGGTCACCCTCTGGGACGTCAGCAACCCCGCCCACGGCCGCGAGGTCGCCGCCCCCAGCGGCCCGACGAGCATGGTGCTGGACATCGCCTTCAGCCCCGGCTCGGGGCTGTTGGCCGCGGCGAGCGCGGACAAGAAGGTCTACGTGTGGGACGTCAGCAGCCCCTCCCGGGCCAGGCCGATCAAGGCGCTGGGCGGGTTCACCAACTACGCCTACGCCGTGGCCTTCAGTCCCGACGGCCGGATGCTCGCCGCCGGCAGCGCCGATCACACCGTACGGCTGTGGAGCCTGGCCCGCCCCGCAGATCCGGTGCCGGTGGGCGGCGTGCTGAGCGGCCCCTCCGGCTACGTGTACCGCCTCGCGTTCACCCCTGACGGCCACAGCCTCGTAGCCGCAACCGGCGACCACTCGGTCTGGGTGTGGGACGTCTCCGTCCCGGAGCATCCGCGCCCGCTGGCCACCTTGCAGGGGGCCCCCGGCCCGGTGCAGGCCGTCGACGTGAGCGCCGACGGCAGCCTCGTCGCGGCGTCCGGCGACGACCACGTCGTGCACCTGTGGAACCTCGACCCCGCCACCGTCGCCCAGAAGGTCTGCGCCAGCGCCGGGACGCCGATCACCCGCCAGGAGTGGGCGCAGTACCTCCCCGGCACCGCGTACGACCCACCATGCGCGAGCCGCTGACTCGACCGGCGGCAACTCTGGCTCCAAAACGAGCGTTGGAGGCAACCCCGCAAGCCTGACCTGCGGGTCCGTCTCCAACAGTGGGCTATGGCGGTGGCGGTGGGATTTGAACCCACGGTGGAGTCACCCCCACACACGCTTTCGAGGCGTGCTCCTTAGGCCGCTCGGACACGCCACCGCTGACGAGGCTACCCGAGGCGGTGACCGGCGAAGAAATCCCGCAGCAGCTGGGCGCACTCGGCCTCCCGGACCCCGCCGACCACCTCGACCCGGTGCACCGTCCGCCGGTCCCGCACCAGGTCCCACACCGATCCGGTCGCGCCGGCCTTGGGATCCCAGGCGCCGAACACCAGCCGATCGATCCGGGCCAGGATGAGGGCGCCAGCGCACATGGCGCACGGCTCCAGCGTCACGACGAGCGTGCAGCCCTCGAGCCGCCAGATCCCCGTAGCGAGCGCCGCTGACCGCAGAGCCAGCAGCTCGGCGTGCGCCGTCGGGTCGCCGTCCGCCTCGCGCCGGTTGGTCCCCGAGCCCAGCACCGCGCCGTCCGGCCCGATCACCACGGCTCCGACCGGGACGTCACCGGTGCGCGCGGCCATCGCCGCCTGCTGCAACGCCAAAGCCATCCAGCGTTCGTACGTCGGCCCCGCAGGCGCCGTCATCGGGTCAGCGCAGCGCGTCGAGCAACTCGTCGAATCCGCAGCGCTCGCCGACCGCCGCCACCACCGACGCCGGGTCGCCCTCGCCCTCCTCGACCAGCTTCACGAGATCCTCTGGCGCCAGGCCAAAGTCGGCGAGCAGCCCCGGATCGCCTACCCACGCCGGAGGCACCGCCACGGCCACCGCGACGGCGGGGGCGAGCTGTGCCGGCTCCCCCTCCGCGCCGTTGCCGGACGTCGGCTCGCCCAGCGGGACCTCGTCTGGGTCGTCCACCGCGTATGCGTCCGAGGTGTCCAGCGCGTCATCGGTCGCAATCGGGCGCGGGACCCGCAGGTGGGAGTACTCGGCTAGCTCGATATCGCCGATAGGAGACAACAAGGCGGCGTACCGGCTGCGTTCGGCGGCGGCCAGGTCGCTGACGAAACCACGCGGGTCCTCGTCACCGTCGACGCGCACGAACGCGAACCAGTCGTCCTCGCGCTCCAGCACCGCGAGCACGGGGCCGCCCCGACTGGGGCCGCGTAGGAGGTCGGCCACCTCGTCGAGCGTCTCGGCATCTTCCACGTCGACGGGAACGGCGCGCCAGGTGGCACCCGATTGGGCGATCACTGCGGTGAAGTACGACACGGCCACCATGGTGGCACGACCAACGCCGGGACAGCACAGGACCGGTCGGCTTGCTCGGGCGGTAGGTTGCGATGCATGCGCGTTCACGTTGCAGACCACCCGCTGGTCGCTCACAAGCTCACGGCCCTGCGCGACGAACGCACCGACTCCCCCACCTTTCGTCGCCTCGCCGACGAGCTGGTCACCTTGCTGGCGTACGAGGCCACCCGTGATGTGCGAGTTGCACCGCTGCAGGTGCGCACCCCCGTCGGGCCGGCCACCGGCGTCCGGCTGTCGTCGCCCAAGCCCCTGGTGGTGCCGATCCTGCGGGCCGGCCTCGGGATGCTCGACGGCATGATGCGGCTGCTGCCGACCGCCGAGGTGGGGTTCCTCGGGATGGTGCGCGACGAGCACACGCTCACCGCCACGACGTACGCCACCCGGCTGCCCGAGGACCTGTCCGCGCGCCAGTGCTACGTCCTGGACCCGATGCTCGCCACCGGGGGCACGCTGTCCGCGGCGATCCGGTTCCTGGTCGACCGCGGCGCCGACGACATCACCGCGATCTGCCTGCTGAGCGCCCCCGAGGGAGTCGCCCGGCTGGAACGCGAGGTCACCGACCTGCTCGTCCCAGTGACGATCGTGACCGCCGCCATGGACGAGCGGCTCAACGAGCTGGGCTACATCGTGCCGGGGCTCGGGGACGCGGGCGACCGGCTGTACGGCGTCGTCTGAGTCCGGACGCCGGCACCGGGGTCGGACTTCAGCGGGCCTTGCGGGCGGCGCGGGCGACCCGCTCGGCGTCGTCCAGGAGGATGGCCTGCGTCGGCGTGGGCGCGGTCCCGCCCAGGTGGGCCGGGTGCCACCAGGCGACCTCACCAGGTCGCGGCTGCTCCGGCGTACGTGCCTGCAGGTCCTCGAGCAGGTGCTGCAGGCGCTGGTGCAGCTCGAGCGTCAGCGCCGTACCGTCCGCACCCTTGGGGGTCGGCAGGGGTTCACCCACGCTGATCAGGACATGGCCGCCGCGTCGGGTGAGGTGGCGCGGGCCGCCCTTGCTGAACATCCGCTGGCCGCCCCACACCGCGACCGGCACCAGGGGGACCCCGCCGGCTTGGGCCAGGCGCACGGCGCCGGACTTGAGCTCCTTGACGGTGAACGATCGGCTGATCGTGGCCTCCGGGAAGATGCCCACCACCTCGCCGGACTTCAGTGCGGTCAAGGCCTGGCGCAACGACGCCGAGCCCGCGTCGCGGTCAACTGGGATGTGGCGCATGCCGCGCATCAACGGGCCGCCTATCCGGTGCTCGAAGACGCCCTGCTTGGCCATGAACCGGACGTAGCGGCCCGCCTGCACCCCGGCCAGCCCCGCGAAGATGAAGTCCAGGTAGCTGACGTGGTTGCTCGCCAGCACCGCGCCGCCCTGGCGGGGGATGTGCTCCGCGCCGGTCACGGTCACGTGCATCCCTAGCGCCCGAAACCCCACCTTGCACAACGCGATGACGGGGGCGTACACGGGCTCGCTCATCCGGGCAGGCTACTGCTCCGCTGGCATGGGCCGGCTGACCCGGCTACAGGGTCTTGACGGCGGAAACCACCGCCGTCAGCGAGGCCTTGGCATCCCCGAACAGCAGCATGGTCTTGGGGTCGTAGAGCAGCTCGTTCTCGATCCCGGCGAATCCCGGGCGCATCGAGCGTTTCAGGAACACCACCTGCTGCGCCTCGCCGACCTCCAGGATCGGCATACCGTAGATCGGCGCCCCTGGTGTGCTCTTGGCGGCCGGGTTCACCACGTCGTTCGCGCCCACCACCAGCGCGACGTCCGCAGTCTTCAGCTCGGGGTTGACCTCCTCCATCTCCTTGAGCACCTCGTAGGGGACGTTCGCCTCGGCCAGCAGCACGTTCATGTGTCCCGGCATGCGCCCGGCGACCGGGTGGATGCCGTAGAGCACCTCGACCCCCCGCGCCTCCAGCAGCTCGGCCAGCTCGCGCAGCGTGTGCTGCGCCTGGGCGACCGCCAGGCCGTACCCGGGCACGATCACCACCTTGCGGGCGTACCCGAGCAGGATCGCCACGTCCTCGGCGCTGCCCGAGCGCACCGGCCGCTCCTCGCCGGTGCCCGCGACGGCGCCGGTTCCCGCCTTGAAGGCGCCGAACAGGGTGCTCGTCAGCGAACGGCCCATCGCCGCCGCCATGAGCCGGGTCAGGATCGTGCCGCTGGCCCCGACCAGAGTGCCGGCCACCAGCAGCAACGTGTTGCCGAGCACGTACCCGCTCGCGGCCACCGTCAGGCCCGTGAACGCGTTGAGCAGCGAGATGACGATGGGCACGTCGGCCCCGCCGACCGGCAGCACGAAGAGCACGCCGACGAACAGAGCGACCAGCGCCAAGGCGACGAGCAGCAGCACCAGCACGCCACCAGCGGGCTGGACGACGATCCCAACGGCCAGCGCGAGCGCCGCGAGCAGCGCCCCCCCGAACACGACGGGACCGCCCGGGAACGTCACGGGGCGGGTCGTCATCAGCTCTTGCAGCTTGGCGAACGTCACGCACGACCCGGAGAACGACACCGCCCCCACGAGCACGGTGAACCCGCCCGCCGCCGCGGCTGCCGCACCGTTGCCGTGGCGCTCGGTGAGCTCGAGTGCGGCCACCAGCGCGGCGGCCCCGCCACCGACACCGTTGAAAAGCGCCACCAGCTGCGGCATCTGGGTCATCGCCACCCGCCGGGCCGCGGGCACGCCGAGCGCGGACCCGATGGCGATGGCCACCAGGATCGGGCCCAGGTGCTGAAGGCTTTCGGACAAGAACGCGACCAGCACCGCCAGGACCGCGCCACCGGCACCGATCAGGTTGCCCCGCCGCGCGGAGGCCGGGGACGACAGCCCCTTGAGGGCGAGGATGAAGCACACCGCCGCGACCAGGTAGGCGAGCGCAGTCAGCTGCGCTGGCAGGACGTTCACCGCCGTCCCCCCTGACGACCCTTGAACATCTCGAGCATCCGGTCGGTCACCACGAAGCCGCCGACCATGTTGACCGTCGCCAGCACCACGGCCAGCAGCCCCATGACCAGTCCCAAGCCGGACGTCGTCCGGCCGGTCACCACGATCGCGCCCACGAGGATCACACCGTGGATGGCGTTGGCGCCGCTCATCAACGGCGTGTGCAACGTCGTCGAGACCTTCGAGACCACCTCGAAACCGATGAACACCGACAGCACGAAGATCGTCAGCAAGGTTATGCCGTCCATCAGGTCCCTTCCAGCAGCTGGCGGGTCGGCTCGTGGCGCACTACTCCGTCGTGCGTGACGCAGGCGCCCGCGAGCACCTCGTCGTCCAGGTCGAGCGCGAGCGCACCGTCATCGGACACCATGAGGGCGAGCAGGTTCGTGAGGTTCTTGGCGTAGAGCCGGCTCGCGTCGACCGGCATCGTCGAGGCGGCGTCCGCCATACCGACGATCCGCACCCCACCGACCGAAACCTCTTGCCCCGCAAGGGATCCCTCGACGTTGCCGCCGCTCTCGGCGGCCAGGTCGACCACTACCGACCCCGGCCGCATCGCCGCGACCATCGCCGAGCTCACCAGCCGGGGGGCAGGGCGGCCGGGGATCGCCGCGGTCGTGATCAGCACGTCGGACTTGGCGACGTACGGTGCCAGCAGCTCGGCCTGGCGCCGGGCCCGATCCTCGCCCTGCTCGCGGGCGTAGCCGCCGGCGCCCTCGACGACCTCGAGCTGCAGGTCGACGAAGGTCGCGCCCATCGAGCGCACCTCGTCCGCGGACGCCGCGCGCACGTCGTACGCCTCGACGACCGCCCCGAGTCGGCGCGCGGTCGCGATCGCCTGGAGCCCCGCCACGCCGGCCCCCAGCACCAGCACCTTGGCCGGTGGGACGGTGCCCGCAGCGGTCATGAACAGCGGGAAGAACCGCGGCAGCCGCATCGCCGCCTCCAGCGCGCAGCGATAGCCGGCCACGAGCGCTTGCGACGTCAGCGCATCCATGGACTGCGCCCGCGAGATCCGCGGCACGAGCTCCATGGAGAACGAGGTGGTGCCGGCGTCGCGCAGCGCGCGGACGCCGTCCAGCTCGGCGGCCGGGCTCATGAACCCGATCGTCACCGTCCCGCGCTCGAGACGGGCGGCGTCGCCCGCGACCAGCGGGCGCACGTGCAGCACGACCTCGGCGCCCGCCAGCACGTCACCGTCGCTCACCTGCGCCCCGGCCTTGCGGTAGTCGTCGTCGCTGAGCCAGGCCCCGAAGCCGGCGCCCGCGGCGACCGTGACCACATGGCCGGCCTTGACGAGCGTGGCCACCGTGTCCGGAACGGCCGCCACGCGCAGCTCGCCAGGACGGCTCTCGGCTGGCACCGCGATCTTCATGGGCTCACCCTCATGCCGGAAACCCTAGTGGAGGGGCAGATCGCGAAGCCGTCGTGCTTGGTGCGCGAGGGGGGCAAGGGCGCCCGCACGGTGCGACCATGTGCCCCATGGACGACGAGAGCGGGCTGCCCGCGTACCCCGACGGCGAGCAGCTGGCCGGTGACCAGGCGGCGAGTGGGCCACAGCCTCTGGACCTGCTGGTGTGGGACGCACCGAACATCGACATGACGTTGTCGAACATCATCGGCGCGCGGCCTTCGCCGGCCTCCCGCCCCCGGTTCGACGCCGTCGCCCGCTGGCTGGTGTCTGGGGCGGGCGAGCGGGAGGTCGAAGGTTGCGTCTTCACCAACGTGGCGCCGGGGGCGGCGACCGGAATGCGCGGCTGGGTCGAGGCCCTGCGCTCGTTCGGCTACGCGGTGTTCGCCAAACCCAAGGTGCACTACGACGACGACGTCGACCTGGCCATGCTGCAGCACATCGGCGAACGCGCCCGTACACACCGGCTGACGCGGCTCGTCGTCGCGAGCGGCGACGGGCGCAACTTCACCGAACCCCTCGAGGCGATCGCCCGGGACGGCACCGAGGTGGTCGTGCTCTCGTTCGGCGAGGTCGCCGGGTACGCCCTGGAGTCCGACCTGCTCACCTTCGTCGACCTGGAGGACGTGCCGGGGGCGTTCACCACACCGCTGGACCGCGTCCGCCTGGATGCGCTGCCGGTCCAGGGCGCCTGGCTGCGCCCGACCCGCTCCATGCGCGAGGTGGTCGCCGCCAACGCCGGCAGCTGAGGCAGCGCCCGCTCGCTTGCCCACCACGTGCTCAGGGCTGCACCGGCAGCTGCTCGCTCTCGTCGGGCACGAGGCGGTACCCCGCGCCACGCACGGTCTGCAGGGTCGCTAACCCGAACGGGGTGTCGAGCTTGCGCCGCAAGTAGCCGATGTACACGGCGACCACGTTGGAGTCGATGTCGAGATCGGCGCCCCAGACGTGCTCGGCGATCTGCACCGGGCTGAGGACCCGACCGCTTCGACGGACGAGGAACTCGGCCAGCGCGAACTCGCGGGCAGTCAGCGTCACCTGCTCCTGGCCGCGCCAGCAGCGGTGCGCACTAGGGTCCAGGCGCAGGCTGCCCGCGCGCAGAACCGGTCCACGCTCGAGCGGTGCGCGGCGCAGCAGCGCGCGCAGCCGGGCCACGAGAACGACGTAGGAGAACGGTTTGGCGAGGTAGTCGTCGGCGCCCAGGTCGAGCGCGTCGGCTTCGTCGTACTCACCGTCCTTGGCGGTCAGCATCAGGATCGGCACCTGCGAACCCGCGGCGCGCAACCGTCGGCACACCTCATAGCCGGACAGGCCGGGCAGCATGATGTCCAGGATGACCACGTCGAACGTCGACTCCTGAGCAAGCCAGAGACCGTCGACGCCGGTCGTGGCGACCTCGGTCACGAACCCCTCCGACGCCAGGCCGGAGACGACGGCCTCGCACAATGCGGCTTCGTCGTCGACGAGCAGCGCTCGCACCAGCTTTGCCCCTTATCTACCTCTTACCTCGGATAGGCATCGTAAGCCGGGCAGAGAACCTCACGGCCAGGCCGGCCGGGGGGCAACCCAACCGGTTCTGCATCGGCACGACTGATCAGAAGGAGAACACCATGAAGAAGCTGCCACTGTTGGTTGCGGGCGTGGCCGCGGCCGCAATCGGTGCCGCCGGCGTCGGCACCGCGTTCGCGTCGGCTCCCAGCCTCAGCCGGGTTCCGGCGGTGCACGTCCTGGCGCCGACGAGCGCGATGGACTCGACCAGCGCGACCGACACCGACAACGTCCAGCAGGGCGAGCAGACCGGGCCCGACACGGCTGGTGCGAAGGACAGCGCCGAGAAGGCCGGCTCGGAGTCGGCGGGGACCGAGAAGGCGAGCTCGGAGTCGACCACCGCCTCCGACGGTCCCGGTGGCTACGCGGACTCGGCCACCGGCAACGCGAACACCCAGCAGGAGGGCGAGCACTAGGTCCAGCCGCTCGGACTCAGCGCATGGAGCGGGCGTCGTGAGCGCCCGCTCCATGCGCTGTGCGCTCAGCCGGGCTCGGCCACAGGGATCCGCGCGACGAACTGCGCACCAGGTGCGCCGTCGAAGCGGCCGCCCACCTCGATCCGGCCGCCATGCTCATGGACGATCTGCGCCGTGATCGCGAGCCCCAGACCGGTCCCGCTGCCGGTCTTGGTGCGCGCACGGGACTCCTGCACCCGGGCGAACCGCTCGAAGATGCGCTCGCGTTCGGACGCCGGGACGCCGGGGCCGTCGTCCGACACCGACACGACTGCCTGGCCGTCGTGCTGCACCAAACCCAAGGTGATCTGCCCGGCGCAGTGCTCGGCCGCGTTGTCGCCGAGGTTGCGCAGCACCCGCGCCAGGTCTCGCCGTGAGCCCCGTACGCGAACCGCCTGTAGACCCACGACCTCGACGCGGGCCCCGCCGAGGGCCCGTAACCGTTGCGCCTCGGCCAGCACCAGCTCGTCCAGGTCGACCAGCTCGGTGGTCCGCGGAGCGCCTTCGTCGGCGCGGGCCAGGAAGAGCAGGTCGTCGATCAGCTCGGCCATCCGCTCAGCTTGGCGCTGCACCCGTTGCAGCACAGCGTCTGCGGCCGCTGGGTCGGGGTGAGCCAGCGCAACGTCGACCTGAGCGCGCAGCGCCGTCAGCGGGCTGAGTAGCTCGTGTGACGCGTCGCCGACGAAGCGCCGCTGGCGAAGCGCGGCGTCCTCCAGTCGCTGCAACATCTCGTTCAACGTCCGGGCGAGCCCGGCGATCTCGTCATGGGTGGGCGGCACCGGCACCCGTTCGTGCAGCTGCCCGCCACCAATCTCCGCGGCCCGGGCGCGCATCCGTTCCACCGGACGCAGAGCCCGCCCCACCGCCCCCCAGGTGACCACCCCCACCAAGGCCAGCAGCAGCGGAAACCCGACGCTGACGACGGCTTCGACGCGAGCCACGGCGACGTCGACGGAGCGCAACGAGGTCGCGACGTACACCCAGCCGTCGGCGCCCCCGGCCAAGCGCACCGGAAGCGCCACGATCCGGAAGGCCTGG
>DAIETC010000140.1 GCA_027345905.1 Kineosporiaceae bacterium
TACCGGCACCAGCGGCTGCTTGGGGTAGGGCCACTCGTCCAGGTCCATGACGGTGTGCTTGCTCACCCGCCACGGCACACCGGGCCGGTTGGGGGCGACCCGCTGGATCCGCCCGTCGGGCAGGTAGTCGACGTCGTAGAAGGCTGGCACGTACACGCCCCCGGTGCGCGCGAGGCGCAGCAGCAGCTCGGTGCGCCCGCCCGGCCGGCCTTCGTCCTTCCACGCCTTGACGAGGTCGCTGATCGCCAGCACCGCTTGCTCGCCGTCGCCGACCACCGCGGCGTCGATGAAGGTGGCCACCGGCTCGGGGTTGAACGCGGCGTGCCCACCGGCCAGCACGATCGGGTGCTCGTCGGTGCGCTGCGCGGCGTGCAACGGGATGGCCCCGAGGTCGAGCGCGGTGAGCAGGTTGGTGTAGCCCAGCTCGGTCGAGAACGAGACCCCGAGGATGTCGAAGGCACCGATCGGGCGGTGCGCGTCGACCGTGAACTGGGGGACGCCGTGCTCACGCATCAGTGCCTCGAGGTCGGGCCACACGGCGTAGCTGCGCTCAGCCAGCACGTCGGGACGCTCGTTGAGCACCTCGTACAAGATCATCGTGCCCTGGTTGGGCACGCCCACCTCGTAGGCGTCGGGGTACAGCAGCGCCCAGCGGACGGCGACCTCGTCCCATTCCTTGACGGTGGAGTTCAACTCGCCGCCGACGTACTGGATGGGCTTGTTCACCCGTGCCAGGAGCGGCTCGAGTGCGGGGAAGAGCGATTCGACGGGCATGGGGCAGGCGCCTTCCGATCGCGGGTGGAACGTCGTCCAGCCTAACCCGGCACCGCGGGGGTGCCCGTCAGCGCTTTGCTAGCGTGGGGTCGATGCCGACCGCTGCGCCGCGCTTGCAGCTGCCGCAGCGGGACCAGCCCCGGACTGGCGAACCTGCGCCAGACCCGGCACCGGCCACGATCCGCGCGCTCACCGGACTGCGGGCGCTGGCGGCGCTGTGGGTGGTGGCGTTCCACTACCGCTTCGACGTGGTCACGCTGGTGCCGGGCCTGGGGCCGCTGCGGGGTCTGATGGCGGCGGGGTACCTGGGCGTCGACGTCTTCTTCGCCCTCAGCGGGTTCGTCCTCGCCTACAACTACGCCGACCGGCTGGCCCAGTGGAACCTTGGCCGGGCCCGCAGCTTCGTGCAGAACCGGGTCGCCCGCGTGTGGCCGGTGCACGCCGTCACGCTGCACCTTGACCTGGTGCAAGCCGCGGTCGTAGGCACCCTCGGTGTGGCCGCGGACGGTCACCGCCGCACCCTCTCGGCGTACCTGCAGAACCTGACGATGACGCACGGCTGGTGGAGCGACCGGCCCAGCTTCAACGCCCCGGCCTGGTCGATCAGCGCCGAGTGGGCCGCTTACCTGGCCAGCCCGCTGCTGATGCTGGCCCTGGCCAGGGTGCGCCGCCCGGGCTCGGCCGCCCTGGGCGTCCTGGCCCTGTACGTCGCCATGCTGGTCGCGTTCGCCCTGTGGGCGCTGCCCAACGGCAACGTGCCGCACGCGGGCATGCTGCGGGTTGGGGTCGAGTTCACAGCCGGCGTGCTGCTGCTGCGCGTCTACCAGCGCCGCCCGCGCTGGCTCTCCCACCTGGCCCTGCCGCTGGTCGCGGTGATCGTCGTGGCGGTGATGGCGGTGCCCGCGTTGCGGCACGGATACTGGCTGGCGCCGGCGCTCGGCCTGCTGGTGCTGCTCGTCGCACTCGACGAGGGGCCGGTGGGGTGGGCGTTGTCCACGCGGGCAGCGGTGTTCTGGGGGGAGGCGTCCTACGCCCTGTACATGAGCCACCTGCTGCTCAGCCGGGGCCTGCATGCCCTCGTCGACCCGCGCGACGTCGTCAGCTCGCCGCTGCCGGTGCGCCTGCTGGTGCTCATCCTGTACGCCGGGGCGCTGGCCGCCGCCGCGGTGCTGCTGCGCCGCCTGGTCGAGGTGCCCGCCAGGCGGCGGCTACGGCACGGCCGGGCCTTGGCGCAGCGCCGGGAACCAGAACGAAATCTCGCGCTCGGCTGAATGCGCCGAGTCCGACCCATGCACGAGGTTCTGCTGGACGGCGTGCCCCCAGTCGCGGCCCAGGTCGCCGCGGATCGTGCCCGGCGCCGCGGTCGTGGGGTCCGTCGCGCCGGCCAGCGCCCGAAATCCCTCGACGCACCGCTCGCCCTCGATGACGGCCGCCACCACCGGCCCCGACATCATGAACTCGACCAGCGGCTCGTAGAACGCCTTGCCCTGGTGCTCGGCGTAGTGCTGCGCGAGCAGGTCGCGACCGGCGGTGCGCAGCTCGAGCGCCACCAGCCGGTAGCCCTTGGCCTCGATCCTGCGCAGGACCTCACCCACCGTGCCCCGGCGCACACCGTCCGGTTTGACCAGCACGAGGCTGCGTTCGGTCACGAGAGTGCCTTTCGACGGGGTTGGCGGCCGGGTCAGCCTAGCCGGGCACGCCGCTTAGCCAGCTTGGCCCTCGCGCGCGGCCCGGTTGCGGCGCAGGGTCAACGCGTCGGCCCTGCTGCCCTGCACGAGGGCCACCACCCACAGGGCCGCGAAGCACAGGCCCAGGAAGAGCATCAGCGGCACCCACAGCGCGCTGAGCAGCAGCAGCACCTGCACGACCCACCCGAGCAGGTAGCCCACCCGCCAGCGCAGCAGGCCGGCCGCCAGCAGGCACAGCAGCGCCAACGCCAGCCCGGCGACGAGCGCCTGGCCGCGGGGCACGTCCGCGAGGTCCTTGGCGACCAGCGTCGCGAACCCCGCCACCAGGGACTCCCCGACCAGCACGAGCATCGCGAACAGCCGCCGGTAGGACCGCGCCGGCACGCTCATGCCCCGGCCCCGGCCCCGAACAGCGTGCGGACCTCGGCGGCCATCGTCACCGACCCCGTCGCCAGCACCCCACCACCAGGCCCGTCCTGTTCGGCCAGGGTCACGGCAAGGTCGAGGGCCTCGGGCAGCGAGCGCGCGACGTGCACCCGGTCCTCGCCGAAGATGTCCCGCGCGACAGGAGCAAGGTCGTCGGGGGCGGTTGCCCGCGGGGACGTCGTCCGGGTGACGACGACCTCGTCCAGGACCGGCTCGAGGGCCTCGAGGATGCCGGCGGCGTCCTTGTCGCGCAGCACGGCCAGCACGCCGACCAGGCGGCGGAACCCGAACGCCGCACCCATGGACTCGGCCACGGCGGCCGCGCCGGCAGGGTTGTGCGCGGCGTCGACCACGACCGTGGGGCTCGTGCGTACGACCTCCAGGCGCCCCGGTGAGCTCATGTCCGCGCTCGCCGCACGGACGACGTCCAGGTCCAGTGGTTGTTCGCCGCCGCCGAAGAAGGCCTCCACCGCCGCGATCGCGCACGCCAGGTTGTGGGCCTGGTGCGCGCCGTGCAGGGGCAGGAACACGTCCGGGTAGTCGCCGCCCAGACCGCGCACGTCCACGACCTGGCCGCCCACCGCGACCTCGCGGCGCAGCACCGCGAACTGGTGGCCGTCCACGACCAGCCGTGCGCCGACGGCGCCGGCCCGCTCGGCCAGGACGTCAAGGGCCTCGGGCGGCTGGTGAGCGATCACCGCCACCGACCCGGCCTTGATGATGCCGGACTTCTCGGCGGCGATCGCGTCCACGCTGGAGCCCAGCAGCCGCTCGTGGTCCAGGCCGATGGGAGTGATCACCGCGACCTGCCCGTCGGCCACGTTGGTCGAGTCCCACGTGCCACCGAGACCGACCTCGACGACGGCCACGTCGACGGGGGCGTCGGCGAACGCCGAGAACGCCATCGCGGTCAGCACCTGGAAGTAGTTGATCGTGGGCTCGCCGGCCTCGCGAGCGCGCTCGTCGATGATCGCGAGGTACGGCGCCACGTCGTCCCAGGCGGCGATGAACCGCTCCGGCTCGACGGGCACACCGTCGAACGCGATCCGCTCGCGCACGTCCACCAGGTGCGGGCTGGTGAACCGGCCGGTGCGCAGGCCCAGCTCGCGCAGCAGCCGCTCGATCATCCGGCTGGTGCTCGTCTTGCCGTTGGTGCCGGTCACGTGCACCACGGGGCAAGCCCGCTGCGGATGGCCCAACAGGTCCATCAGCTCGGTGATGGCCGCCAGCGACGGGTCGACCTCGTTCTCCGGCGCCCGCCCGAGCACGAGCTGCTCGACCTCGTGCAGCCGGGGGGTCACGGTCTCGCTGTCGGCCACACCCCGAACCGTACGCGGTGGCCGCCGCACATTTGGCACCCGGCCGGCGTCCAGGCTTCTCACCGAGATGCGGGCTGCCCGGGGCCTAGCCGAGCCTGGCCACGCGCACCCGCACCCGCAGCCCGTCCCCCACCACGGTCTCGCTGACCCCGGCACCCAGCGTCAGGTCGCCCACGTCACCGGACAGGCCCACCTGGGTCGCCAGGGTCTCGCCCATCAGCAGGTCCTGGTGGGTCGCCAGGGC
>DAIETC010000215.1 GCA_027345905.1 Kineosporiaceae bacterium
TCGCGAAACGGCCCCTGACCTGCTGAAACGCAGGCTCGGGGGTCGTTTTCGTTGGGCTGGAACTGGCCAGATTCCGCAGGGACTCGGCCAGCCGACGGTCCATGGTCGCCGTCGACATCACGATCAACGCCTCCGGACCGCGCGAAGCTTGTTCCTGGTTTCGCGGCAACAACCTCATTGACGAGTACTTCGACGAGGCCACTCGCTGACCTCAACGAACTCGCCGAGGTTGTTCTAGCGCGGAACCCCCACGCGTACGCGCCGGTTCAGTGCTTTCGGCAAGACTCCGTTGTCAGGACCGCGTCAACTGGGCTGAAGTGGGCGCCCGCTGGGCGGTGCCTTGTTTGGAAGCGCAGCAGCCAGTGGCCCACTCGCGGGCAATTCCAATGCTCGCCTGCGAGTCGTACCTCGTCACTTCCTGTGCAGGGCATCGACGCCGAGCGCGTCCTCAACCTCGCCGCCGCCTGAAAGCCTCTGCCCGTTGTCCATCCCACCGCCGCGCTGGGCTACCGGGTCAAGGATCTCGTCACGCCGCGGAGGCAGGTCCGGGCGGTGCCGTCGATCGGCCCATTCCCGCGCCCGAGCCAGCAGCAGTCGGGCCCGTCACTGGGGCTGTAGATCGGCGAAAGCCTCAGCGCGGCAGATACGATAGAGATATGTCCGAGGCAGCAGCGCCTGCCCGAGAGCCGCTCAGCGGCCCCACGGGCCAGCGTGTGGCCGCCCGTCGTGGTGAGCTGCTCGAGGTGCTGCGCCGTCATGGCGTCACCAACCCGGAGATCTTCGGCAGCGCCGCACGGGGCGACGATCGCGAAGACAGCGACCTCGACCTTCTTGTCGACTTCCCGGCCGGGACCGACATCATTGACGTCATCGGCATCCAGCGCGAACTGGAAGACGTGCTCGGTGTGCCCGTCGACTTGGTGCCGCGCAACGGCCTCAAGGAGCGCGCGCGCTCACGCGCAGCCAAGGACTTGCTGCCACTGTGAGCCGCCCCGACGCCGACCGACTCGATGACATCGCCTCGGCTATCACGTCGATCCGCTCCCACCTCCAACATGGCCCGATCTCTGTTGAGATCGTCATGGACGCGGTTGCCATGCGACTCCTGGAGATCGGCGAAGCGGTGAAGGGAATCAGTCCCGAGCTGACAGCGACGGAGCCCGAAATCCGGTGGGCCGACATCGCAGGCATGCGCGACTTCCTCGCTCACCACTACTTCGCGACGAATCCCGAGATCATCCATCTGACCATCGACAAGCGCCTGGCGCCTCTCGGCGATGCCGTCGAGCGCTTGAAGGGCCGCCTGCCGCCAGAGGGCTGACGGCTCACATCGCCAGGTGCCCGCGCTCGGCCTCCTCCCGCATTGCTCTAGCGTCGGCGTTTCATGGCTGATCGGCTGACTCGCGGCCCGGGGAATGTGAAAGTGCCCGTACTGCTTGGGAAACCTGGCTCGTCTAGCATCAGAATCACCGCAGTTGGGAGCGAAAGTGCCCCGAAGTCGCGATCTCGGACGACGACACGGCGTCCGCAGCCGTCGCGGTACCGGCTCAGCCGGGGCGCACCGTGAGCGACTGCGCCATCGTGCCGAACGGGCCGGACTCGTCGTGGAGCACGCTGCTCGTCAGCCCGAGCCCGGTGGGCCCGAACGACACGCTCGTGTCGAGGCCCAGCCGCTCGCCCTGCGGCTGGCGGAAGAAGTGCGCGGTCAGGTCGACGTTGGGGAAGGCCACCTCACGCGGGTCCGCGCGTACGGTCATCCCGTTCGCGGCGTCAAGCAGCCCGCACAGCCGGGCGACGTCGCTCGAGCGCTCGCCCGCGATCAACGGCACCTCGGTGCGCACCCAGGACGCCGCGCGGCCCGGCTCGACCTGCGCCCGCTGCACGTCGATGGACGCGATGAAGCCGCCCGGCCACACCGTGCTGGCGTCCCACGCGTCGACCTGCGCTGGGGCCGGGATGGGTGGCAGCGGCCAGCCGGTCACCGAGGAGCTGTCCCCGCGCTGCATCAACCAGGCTCGCAGCAGCACAACGCGGCGACCGCCGTGACCGAGCGAGGCCTCGACCAGCTCGATCGTGCGTCCGGGGCGCAACACCGCGACCTCGATGTCCACCTCGTCGACCGGCACCGTCCCGAGGATGTCGAAGGACAGCCGCGCGACCTGCAGCGCGTCGTCCCGGCGCCGGTCACGGTCGCGCTCGACGGCATGCACGAGCAGCCCCAGCGCCGGGGCGATGTGCTGCTCGCTCTCCCGCCACGCACCACCGACGTGGGGTGTTGCACGGAACCGGTCCGCATCAAGTCGTTCGAAGTAGGCCATGTGCCTACCCCACCACATCCGCCCGCTGCGGGGGCCAGGCGCCAGCGAGAGTGCAACTTCTGGGCACTTCGGGGCCCAAAGTGCCCAGAAGTTGCGCTCTCGGCGTGCGGGTGGCGACTTGTCCGGGTGCGGCGCTCGCGGCAGAATCGGCGTACCGGCTGGCCACGGCCGGTACGTGAGGCGGGCAGATGACCCAAACCGAGACGCTGGCGCACGAGCCGCGCACCTTCGAGCAGCTGATCGCGGCCGGCGAGCGGATCGAGCCGCGCGACGCGATGCCGGACGCCTACCGGGCCACCCTGATCCGCCAGATCGCCCAGCACGCGCACTCGGAGATCATCGGCATGCAGCCCGAGGGTGACTGGCTCACCAGGGCTCCCTCGCTGCGACGCAAGGCCGTCCTGCTGGCCAAGGTGCAGGACGAGGCCGGGCACGGCCTGTACCTGTACTGCGCCGCAGAGACCCTGGGCGCCGACCGCGCGGACCTGACCGCCAATCTGATCGAAGGCCGGCAGAAGTACTCGTCCATCTTCAACTACCCGACCCTGTCGTACGCCGATGTCGGGGTGATCGGCTGGCTGGTCGACGGCGCGGCCATCTGCAACCAGGTGCCGTTGTGCCGCAGCTCCTATGGGCCCTACGGACGGGCGATGATCCGCGTGTGCAAGGAGGAGTCGTTCCACCAGCGCCAGGGCTATGAGCTGCTGGTCACGATGATGGCCGGCACCCGCGAACAGCAGGAGATGGTGCAGGACGCCGTGAACCGCTGGTGGTGGCCGGCGCTGATGATGTTCGGACCGCCCGACACGGACTCGCCCAACACCGCGCAG
Organism: Kineosporiaceae bacterium; assembly: GCA_027345905.1. Classification (GTDB taxonomy): domain Bacteria; phylum Actinomycetota; class Actinomycetes; order Actinomycetales; family Angustibacteraceae; genus DAIETC01. The sequence goes on from DAIETC010000215.1 coordinate 3,149, forward strand.
TCCATGGCCTGGGGGATCAAACGCCACACCAACGACGAGCTGCGCCAACGTTTCGTCGACATGAGTGTGCCGCAGGCGCACGCGCTGGGCGTCACGCTGCCTGACCCCGACCTGTGCTGGGACGAGCGGCGCGGTTCGCACGACTTCGGCCAACCGGACTGGAGCGAGCTGGCCCGGGTGATCAAGGGCGACGGCCCGTGCAACGCCGAACGGCTGGCCCGGCGCCGCGCGGCCCACGAGAACGGCGCGTGGGTGCGCGAGGCCGCCACCGCCTTCGCCGCTCGCCAACGTCAGGCGGTCGTGGCGTGAGCCAGACGCAGGAAAGCTGGCCGCTGTACGAGGTGTTCGTGCGCGCCCGCCGGGGGCTGAACCACGTGCACGTCGGCTCGATCCACGCCGCGGACGACGAGATGGCGCTGCGTCACGCCCGTGACGTGTTCACCCGGCGCAACGAGGGGGTCAGCATCTGGGCGGTGCGCTCGGACCTGATCGCCGCGTCGAGCCCGGGCGAAAAAGACGCGTTCTTCGCGCCGAGCGGTGACAAGGTGTACCGGCACCCCACCTTCTACCAGATTCCCGACACCGTCCCGCACATGTGAGCGGGCCGCCCGCTCCCGAAAGCAGGACGCCCCCGATGGACGACGGCAACGCCTACGACGGCCTGGTCGAGGCCGACCCCGACGCGCGCTGGGCGTTCGGCACCGGCTTCCACGACACCCTCGCCGGCGTGGACGACGCGCTCCCGCCGAGCGTGGACCGCGCCCAGCTGGCCACCTACTGCCTCATGCTCGGCGACGACGCGCTCATCATGGCCCAGCGGCTGACCCAGTGGACGACCTGCGCGCCCGAGCTGGAGGAGGAGGTCGCCCTGGCGAACATTGCACTGGACCTGCTGGGCCAGGCCGGTCCGCTGCTGGCTCGCGCGGCGCTGGCCGACCCCACGACGGTTCCCTCGTTGCCGCCCGGTTCGCCGGTGCCACCGCAGGACGCGCTCGCGTTCTTCCGCGACCCGCGGCAGTTTCGAAACGTCCGGCTCACCGAGATCGAGAACGGGGACTTCGCCGCCTCGACCGTCCGGCTGCTGGTGTTCTCGACCTGGCGCCTGGCGCTGCTCCAGCGGCTGGTCGGCTCGTGCGACGCGGTGCTCTCGGCCGTTGCGGCCAAGGCAGTCAAGGAGGTCGCGTACCACCGCGACTACGCCGCCCGCTGGTTCGTCACCCTGGCGCAGGGAACGCAGGAGTCGCGCCGGCGCATGGCAAGCGGCCTCGAAGCGGTGTGGCCGTACGTCCAGGAGCTGTTCGTCGCCCACCGGGTCGAGCTCGACCTGGCCGTGGCCGGCGCGGGCGTCGACCCGGCGAAGCTGCGGGCAGACTTCGACCAGGTCATCGCCACCGTCTGTGCCGCCGCCGAGCTGCACCCCCCGCCCACGGCGAGCGCAGCAGCCACGCCCGGCGGCCGTGACGGCGTCCACAGTGCTGCCTTCGCCGAGCTTGTCACCGAGATGCAAAGCGTGGCCCGTGCGCACCCCTGCGGGCGGTGGTGAGGTGGACACAGCCCTGCTCACCCGGGCCCGAGACGTGGCCGGCGCCGTCCCCGACCCCGAGCTGCCGATGCTCACCCTGGCCGACCTGGGCATCCTGCGCGACGTGCAGCTCGACGAACGGCAGGGCCTGGTCGTGACGATCACGCCGACGTACTCGGGCTGCCCGGCCACGGCGACGATCCGCGCCGACCTGCGCCTTGCCCTGCGCGCGGCCGGCTTCGAGCAGGTCGAGGTCCGCACGGCGCTGTCCCCCGCCTGGTCGAGCGACTGGATCACGGCTGCGGGCCGCGAGGCCCTGGCCCGCCACGGCATCGCAGCCCCCGGACCGGCACGCCCGCACACCGCGACGGTGTCGCTCGACCTGGCCCGGCGGCCGGCGTCCCCGCCGTGCCCCAGGTGCCGGTCCGCGGCGAGCGTCCAGGTCTCGCACTTCGGCCCGACTCCGTGTCTGGCCCTGCACCGCTGCACGCACTGCCAGGAGACGTTCCACCAGGTC
>DAIETC010000240.1 GCA_027345905.1 Kineosporiaceae bacterium
CGACACCGGACGCTCCGGGTGGTGGTACCTGCTCTCGCTCATCCCCTTCGGCGGTCTGGTCCTGCTGGTCTTCATGGTCCAGGACAGCCAGCCCGGCCCCAACCAGTTCGGCGAGAGCCCCAAACCCCAGTTCGCGCTCGCGTAGCTGGCCCGCGTTCTCCTGCGCGGCAAGCCACTCAGGCGTCCTGCCGGGCGGCCAGGGCGTGCAGCACCTCAGGGCAGCTCGGGTAGAGCTGGCGGTACAGCTCGTATAGCTCGTCGTACGCGGCGCCGGCGTCCAAAACGATGAGACCAGCGATCACCCCACGCGTCTGCGAGTCCAGGATCGGCGTCCGCTCCGGTGACCACGGTAATCCCCGTCGGCAGCACGGTTGCCGCCGCGGCCTGCGCGGTGAGCGTGCCAGCCGCCTCCCCAGGCCAGCGCAGCTCGGGCAGGGCCCGGCCCCGGCGATCTCGTCAGTGCCTGCTCGTCTGCGCGATCGTCGGCGCCCCGTGGGCGCGGTCGCCGAGGGGCTGGGCCTTGGGGTCGCCGGCACCATCGGCGTCACGGCGGCCGGTGGGGCGATCGGTACCGCCGCCGGGCACTACGGGATCAACACCGCGCTGGGCGTCCCCTACACCGGCACCGACGCGGTGATCGACGTGGCCACCGGCGGGCTCGCCGGAGGGTTCTCGGGCGCGCAAGCGGGCTCTCGCGGCTCAACCAGCTCTCGGCGGCCGCCGAGGAGTGCCTGGGCGCCAGCACGGTGGAGCAGAAGGCACTGCCAGACTGCGCTCCAGGACGGCCGGGTCAAGCCGACCGCCCCCGTGAACCACCTGAACAGGGCGATGACGGAGGAGCTGGGCTGGCAGAGCGCGGCCAACCAGGGCCAGATCGGCGTCATGGGCCCGGGCAAGCTCACGGCGCTGGGACCCGACTACATCACGTTCGACCCGTCCACGATGGAGCTCGTCGTGTGGGACGCCGAGTACTCTTCGTGCGGCCGGTTCCCGAGCGGCCAGATCCCGGCCAGCAAGATGAGCTCGTGGAGCTCGTTCATCTCCGATGCCGTCAACAACTACACCGGACCGAACGCCGCCGCCGCCGTGAAGCAGGCCCTGGCCAACGGCGAGATCCGCGGCGACTACTTCACCTACCCGTGATGAACCCGTCATGAAATGGAAGGGGCCCTCGGTGACGAGCTTCGACCCGCGACACCTCACGCTCACCCGGGGGGCGCCGGTATCCTCGGTGCTCCCGTCGGGCGTGGACCCACGGGCCGATCCCGACCGCGGGGGAGGCTGGTACCCCCTCGGGTAGGGCTGGCACGCGGTGGCCAACGCGATGTTCGGCACCGACCAGGCTGCGGGGTTGTTCGCGTTCGTGTGGGTCCGGTGGCCGGGGGTCGTGGACCTGGTTCTGCGGCATGTGAGTCCGCTGGACCGGGCGGGGGCGCCCTGGCCGGAGCCCGATCCAAAGCTGATGGGCTTCGCGCCGCTGACGTTCGGGGTGGCGCTGCGTCACGAGAAGGCGGACGGTGGGAGACCGATGCGCTCGGCCTCCTACCGGATGACCGACGGTGCCTACAGTTACTCCAAGCTGTCCTCCGCGAGCCGCGACTACTTCTTCGTGGCGGCCAATCCGGAGGACGACGACGAGTCGATCGGGGTGCTGTTCCGGCTGCCGACCTGAGGTTGAACGCGGGCTATCGACCGCGTGGAGGGCTCGTGCAGGCGTCGCGCGCAGAGGAGCCCAAGCACTCGCCCTGGCCTGCGGCCGCTGAGGTGTCGCTCTGCTGAGGTCTGCCGAGTACCGTTGTCGTCCTCAGAATGTAGTCATGACGACTGAACCCACAGCAGGGGCCGATGCGATCGACCGCGCCAGCGCCGCCTTCTGGCAGCCCGCCGAACTCGACACACAGGTCCTCGGTGCCGAGCCACTGACGGCTGCTGAGTCGTTCGCCATCGCGGACCTCACCGATGACGAGTGGGATGCCTTCGCGCGCGCCCTGCACGAATGAGCACCCCGACGGTCCTGCTCGACACCAACGTCTTCACCGCCTGGCTCAGGCCGCAATCCACGCTGCTCTCCATGTACGGGCAGCACCTCTTCGGTTGTCGCATCGCGATCGCGCAACAGACCGTCGCCGAAGTCCGCTACGGTGCTGGCCGGCAGCTCAGGGGCGAACGTAAAGAGCCGTCGGCGAATGCTCGGGCACGCGAGCGCCGCGATGACGCTGGACGTCTACTCCGGGCTCTTCAACGACGACCTCGACGCTGGGGCCGACCGGATGAACGCTGCTGCCGCTCGTGTGCCCCCAGCGTGCCCCGAGGGCGCTGTGACTGCCCCCGCAGAGCGTTCAGCGACGTCCTGACCTGCGGTAATGATGGAGCCGCCTATCGGAGTCGAACCGATGACCTACGCATTACGAGTGCGTCGCTCTAGCCGACTGAGCTAAGGCGGCCTGCGCCCTCGCGGGCACGGGACACGAGTATAGGGGTGGACGCCGGGGTGCCCGGCCGCCGCTCAGTGGCAGGTCAGGCCTGCCTTGGGGACGGCCCCGCGCAGCAGGTACGCGTCGACGGCGTCGTCGACACAGCTGCTGCCCCGCAGGTACGCCGTGTGCCCGTCGCCGACGTACGTGATCAGGTGGCCGTTGGCGAGCTCCTTGGACAGGTTCACCGCCCACTGGTAAGGAGTAGCGGGGTCGCGAGTCGTGCCGACCAGCACAATCGGCCCGCTACCGGACGCCGAGATCGGCCCCGGCGCGGACGTGCCCTTCACCGGCCAGTAGTCACAGGGCAGCTCGCTCCACGCGAGGAACGCGCCCCAGGTGGGCGCCTGGGCGGAGAACTCCTTGACCGTCCGTTCGACGGCGGGCAGGCCGCCGCTGTCCGGGCGGTCGAGGCAGTTCACGGCGTAGATGACCGTGTTCTGGTTGTTCGCGTAGTGGCCGTCGCTGTTACGGTCGGTGTAGGCGTCGGCCAGACGCAGCAGCTCGGCACCGTCCCCGCCGAAGGCCGAGGCCAGCGCTTCACGCAGGGTCGGCCAGTACCCGGGGTCGTACATCGCGACCGCGACCCCCAGGCTGCCCAGTCCCTCGGTGAGCGGACGCGAGGGGTCACCGGTCGGCAACGGTGCAGTGTCCAGCTGGCGCAGCAGGTCGCGCAGCCGCTGCATACCTCCGTCCACGGTGGAGCCGAGCGGGCACGAGCTGCTGGTGGTGCAGTCGGCGACGAACGCCCTCGTCGCCTGCTCGAAACCCTTGGCCTGGCCCAGGTTCACTTGTTCAGGGGTCAGCGCGGGGTCGAGCACACCGTCCAGGACCATCCGTCCGACGTTGCGGGGGAACAGGTCTGCGTACGTCGCACCCAAGAACGTGCCGTAGGACTTGCCGAGGTAGGTCAGCTTGCGCTCGCCTAGAGCGGCCCGCAGCACGTCCAGGTCGCGTGCCGCGTCGCGGGTACTGACGTGAGCGAGCAGCTCACCGCCACCGGCCTTGCAGCGCGCCGCCAGCTGCTTGAACAAGGTCACCGTCGCCGTGATCTCGGCTGGCGTGTCCGGCGTGGGGTCCGCGGCGACGAACTGGTCGGTCTGGGCGTCGGTCAGACACTTCAGCGGAGCGCTGTCGCCGACCCCTCGCGGGTCGAAACCGACCACGTCGTAGCGCTCGCGCACCTGGTCGCTGATCACTGCCCGCGCAGCGCGGGCGTAGGCGACGCCGGACCCCCCGGGGCCGCCGGGGTTGATGACCAGCGAGCCCATGCGACGCCCGCCGGCCGGCAGCCGCAGCAGTGCCAGCTGGATACTGCCGCCGGCCGGCTGCGCGTAGTCGATCGGGACGCTCAGCCGGGCGCACTGGAAACCCCCGCCGCAGCCGGACCAGGCCAGCTTCTGCCGGTAGAACCGGGCCAGGTCAGGGGCCACGGCTGGGGCCGCCGAGGTGGTCGCCTTGGTGGCAGCAGACGAGGTCGGCGTTCCAACGGTTGGGGCAGCGCTGCCGCTGCCGCTGCAGGCGGACAGGCCGAGCACCCCGGCGCACGCGATCACCAGCCATCGAGGTGGGCGTGCGGACCACGACATGGGCGTCTCCCGGGCAATGTGCGCGAAGGCCCTGACGGTACCGGCTGGGTGCTGGCGACGGGTCAGCAATCTGCCCTCAGGGCAAGGGCCATGGCCTCCAGGGCCAGCAGGGGTGCGGCGTTGGTGCCAAGGCGCGCGCGGGTGTCGCGGACCACCTGCATCCGCTGCAGCGCCTGCTCCGGGCTCAACGTGGCTGCGAGGCGCTGCACGTCCGCTCGCGTCTCGGCATTGATCAGCTCGGCTCCTGGGTCGACGTGCCAGACCAGCACGTCCCGGTACACCGACAGCAGGTCGACCAGGGAGCGGTCCAGCATGTCGACCACCAGCCGCTTGGCCCGGCGCTTGTGGTTCTTGTCCAGCTCGGCCAGCTGCGAGCGCACGTGCGGCGGCTGGGTGCGCGAGGTCGCGTCGGCTCCGAGCGCACGCAGCAGCTGAGCCCGTTCCCGCTCGTCGCGTTCGGCGCTGGCCGCTTCGGCCTCCTCGGTGGCCACGGTAAGCAGCTGGGCGGCCTGCAGGACTGCCTCGCCGACCGAGCGCATGGCACCGGGCATCTGCACGACCGTACGACGGCGGATGCGCGCCTGCTCGTCGGTGGCCAGCCGGCGGGCCATACCCACATGGCTTTGCGCAGCCCTGGCGGCGAAGCTGGCCATCGTCGGGTCGACGCCGTCGCGTTGCACGAGCAGGCGGGCCACGTCGTCCGGCGCCGGCGTCCGCAACGACAGCTGGCGGCTGCGGCTGCGGATCGTGATGAGCACGTCCTGGGCGCTCGGGGCGCACAGCAGCCACACGGTGCGTGCGGTGGGCTCTTCCAGCGCCTTGAGCAGCGCGTTGCCGGAGCTGTCGTTGAGCCGGTCCGCGTCCTCGACGATGATCACGCGCCAGCGCCCGATCGAGGGTCGGCGCTGGGCCAGTGCCACGAGCGCGCGGACCTCGGCCACCGTGATGACGCTCGCCTCGGTCCGAAGCATGCTCACGTCGGCGTGCGAACCGGCGAGCACCGTGCGACAGGTCTGACACAGGCCGCACCCGGGCTGCGGGTCTTGGCACTCCAGGGCCGCCGCGAACGCGCGTGCAGCGGTCGAACGCCCCGAGCCGGGGGGCCCGCTGAGCAGCCAGGCATGGCTCATGCCGCGCCCGTCCCCTCGGGCGGCCAGGGCAGCCGACTGCAACAGTTCGACCACCGGCTGCTGGCCGATGACCTCGGCCCACACGCTCACCTCGGCTCCTGACCCATCCCGAAGATCTCCTCGTCCAACGCCTCCGCCGCCTCGGGCTCGGCCGCAGGCTCATCGATCACCGGCAGGCTCATCGTCGGCGCCACGGGCATCAGCCCCTGCGTCGGCGCGTCGCTGGCCGCATTCGCAGCGCCCGGTGCGGCCTGCTCCTGCGCCGCCCGCTCTGCTGCCGCCCGCTCTGCTGCCGCCTGCTCCTGCGCCGCCCGCTGCTCCGCGGCGGCCTGCGCGGCCGCCGCGACCTGTTGCGCCTGAGCCTGCCGAGTCGCCTGCGCCCGCCGGTTCGCCTCCTCCTGGGCCGCCTGCGCCTGGCGCTCAGCCTCCTGCTGCTCCGCTGCCCGCTCTGCAGCGATCCGGCGTTCGCTGGCCACGGGCGACTCGGGTAGCACCGTGCCCAACCGCTGGAGCACCGCCGCGTGCACACTCTGGGGGGTGGCGCTGGTGTCGACCACGAGATAGCGCGAGGGCGCCTGGCGGGCCAGCTGCAGGAAGCGCTCACGGACCCGGGAATGGAAGTGCTCGGGTTCGGACTCCAACCGGTCGTCCGCGCCGGGACGGCGCTCACGTGCGGCAGCCGGGTCCAGGTCCAGCAGCACCGTCAGCTCCGGCACCAGGCCCGCCGTCGCCCAGCGGGAGAGCTGGCCCACCTCGGCGACCCCGAGCTCGCGGCCACTGCCCTGGTAGGCCACCGAGGAGTCGGCGTACCGGTCCGTCACCACGACGGCACCGCGCTCCAGGGCCGGCCGCACCACCGCCTCGACGTGCTGGGCGCGGTCGGCCGCAAAGAGCAGCGCCTCAGCCCGCGCAGCCAGCGGCTCGCCAGCAAGCAGCAGCTCGCGCAGCTTGGCGCCAGTCGGGGTCGCGCCCGGCTCGTGGGTCAGGACCGTCTCGTAACCCTGGGCCTGCAACCACTCGCCGAGCAGACGCACCTGGGTCGACTTGCCCGTCCCGTCGCCGCCCTCGAACGACACGAACGTCCCCCCGTGCCGTGGCTGGCGCGCCGGGGCGTCGTGCAGACCGCGAGCACGCAGCGCCGCCACCAGGTCGGCCCGCAAGGACACACCGGCTCGGTCGTCCATCTGACGGTACGACACCACGCCGACGGCGATCGCCGACAGACCGGCGAGCAGGAAGGTCGCCATGACCCCGGTGTAGGTCAGGGCGACGTAGCGGGTGATGTGGACCGTGCCGGGCAGCGAGAACACCTGGGACAACAGCGCGGCGACCGCCGGCCCCAGCGCCAGCACGGTGACCAGCACCACCCGGACCATGGACAGCACGAACGCGAAGGTGCGCCCGCGCACCTCGTCACCCACCTCCAGACCCAGCAGTGTGTAACCGGTGACCCAGGCGACCCCCGCACAGGCGCCCAGGCCGACGGACAAGAACACCCCGAGCACGATGTTGGGCACCAGGGAAAGCAGCACCAGCCACGCTCCCGCCGCCGCGATCGAGAGCCCGAACAGCCGTCGGCGCGAGAACTCGCTGAGCAACCGCGGGCCACCCCACATGCCAACGGCCAACCCCACGAAGACCGACGCGAACAACGTCCCGTAGCCGGGCGAGCCGGCATGCAGGTCGGCGACAAAGGCCTCGGCGAGCCCGATGACGGTGCCCCCGGCCGCGAAGGCGCCGAGCATGCCGAGAACCAGGCCGCGCACGAGCGGGGTCGTGCCGACGTACCGCCAACCCTCGACGGCCGTGCGCCACACGGACTCGCGGTTGACCTTGACGCCGGAGGGGGGCGGGAAGTCCAGCCGCCAGATGACGGCGGCCGAGACCAGAAAGGTCAGTGCGTTGACGTACAGCGCAAGGTACGTCGACTGGCCGGCCAGGGCGGGGACGTAGCCGTCCAGCACGCCGTTGAGCAGCGTCAAGCCCGAGAACACCACCGCCGCGATCGGCGCGGACCCGTAGGTGACCACCAGGCTCAGCTGGTTGGCCGCCTCGAGCCGGTTGCGCGGCACCAGGTTCGGCATGGTGGCCTCTTTGGCGGGCATCCAGAACAGGCTCACGATCTCGATCAGGATCGTGGCGACGAACAACCACCACAGCGTTCCGACCAAAGGAATCGTGCAGAACAACCCGAACCGGACGACGTCGCCGTACACCAGTGTCCAGCGCCGGTTGAGCCGGTCGGCGACGACACCGGCCAGGGGGCCGAACACGACTGCGGGGGCCAGCCGCAGGATGAACACCCCGGACACGGCGAGCAGCTTGGCGGAGGTGCCACTGGCCAGCGAACCCGCCAGGGATGTCGTCGCCAGCAGCCCGAGCCAGTCGCCGAAGCTGGACAGTCCGAGCGCCAGCCACAACCGGCGAAACGGCGTGATCGCCAGGACCGCGCGTACGTCGTGGTCAGCTGCCGACTCCTGCTCGCCGGCACTGGCCTGCGCGGTGGTGCTCGTCTCGGCCACACCAGCAGCCTACGTGAGCGCCCCGACAGGGGCGCTCACGAGCGGGCGAGCACCCGCTTGGCGGTGGCCTTCTTGGCGGTGGCCTTCTTGGCAGTGGCCTTCTTGGCAGTGGCCTTCTTGGCAGTGCGCTTCTTCACCGGGCCTCGCGCCCGCTTGTCAGCCAGCAGCTCCGCCGCCCGTTCCAGGGTGATCGAGGCGACCTCGTCGTCCTTGCGCAAGGTGGCGTTCACTTCACCATCCGTGACGTAGGCACCGAACCGGCCCTCCTTGACGACGACCGGCGCCCCTGAGACCGGATCCTCGCCCAGCTCGCGCAGCGGGGGGGCACTGGCCCGCCCGCGGCCCCGCTTGGGCTCGGCGTAGATCGCCAGCGCCTCCTGCAAGGTGATGTCGAACAGCAGCTGCTCGTTGGCCAGGGTCCGCGAGTCGCTGCCCTTCTTCAGGTACGGCCCGTAGCGGCCGTTCTGGGCCGTGATCTCCTCCCCTGTCGCCGGGTCGACGCCGACGACCCGGGGCAGCGACAGCAGGAGCAGAGCCTCGTCCAGGGTGAGCGTCTGCAGGGTCATGTCCTTGAACAAGCTCGCGGTGCGCGGCTTGGGGGCAGCTGCCTGCTTCGCGGTTCTGCTCTTCGCCTTGCCCGGCTTGTCGGGCGGCGAACCGGAGGGCAGGGGGGCGGGTGTGCTGGCCTGCGGCCCCTCGTCACCAGGTGGCTCCTCGATCAGCTCGGTGACGTAAGGGCCGTAGCGACCGGCCTTGACGACCAACGTGCGCCCGGTGGCCGGGTCGGTGCCCAGCTCGCGCCCGTCGTCCCCGGCCATGGCGAGCAGCTCGCGGGCCTTGTCGACCGTCAGCTCGTCGGGGGCCAGGTCGTCGGGCACCGTGGCGCGTTGCGGCGCCCCCTCGGCGCCGGTCACCTCGACGTAGGGGCCATAGCGCCCGACCCGAAGGACCACACCGTCACCCAGGGGGACCGTGCTGATGTCGCGGGCGTCGATGTCGTCCAGGCCGTCGGCCAGCCCCTTCAGACCGGGCAGGTCGTTGCCATCGCCGAAGTAGAAGCGCTGCAACCACTGCAAACGATCCTGCTCGCCGCCTGCGATCTTGTCCAGGTCGCCTTCCATGGCCGCGGTGAAGTCGTAGTCCACCAGCCGCGGGAAGTGCTCCTCCAGCAGCCTGGTCACGGCAAAGGCCAGCCAGGACGGGACCAAGGCGTTGCCGCGCATGGCGACGTAGCCGCGGTCGACGATCGTCGAGATGGTCGAGGCGTACGTCGAGGGCCGGCCGATACCGCGCTCCTCCAGCGCCTTGACCAGGCTGGCCTCGGTGAACCGCGGAGGCGGGCTGGTCTCGTGCCCCGCGACGTCGAGCTCGCGCACGTCGACCCGATCACCGGGGCTCATGGCGGGCAGGCGCCGCTCAGCCTCCCGGTCGGCGTCCGAGGACACGCGGTCCTCGTCCCTTCCTTCTTCGTAGGCAGCGAGGAAGCCGCGGAACGTGATGACCGTCCCGCTCGCCGAGAACTCCGCCGTCCGTCCGTCGGAGGTGAGCGCGCTCAACCGCACGGACGCGGTCGACCCACGCGCGTCGGCCATCTGGCTGGCCACCGTGCGCTTCCAGATCAGCTCGTACAGACGGAACTCGTCACCACGCAGCTGGCCCGAAACCTGTGCGGGAGTACGGAACCGGTCACCCGCTGGGCGCACCGCCTCGTGCGCCTCCTGGGCGTTCTTGGACTTGCTCGCATAGATGCGCGGCCGGTCCGGGACGTACTCGGGCCCATAGAGCTCGGCGGCCTGCGAGCGCGCGGCGGACAGCGCCTCGCTCGACAGAGTCGTCGAGTCGGTGCGCATGTAGGTGATGAAACCGTTCTCGTACAACGTCTGCGCCACCCGCATGGCGTGCCGGGACGAGAACCGCAGCTTGCGGCTGGCCTCCTGCTGCAACGTCGAGGTCGTGAACGGCGCTGCGGGACGGCGGGTGTACGGCTTCTCCTCGACCGAGCCGACCGCGAACTCGACGCCCTGCAGCGCGCTCGCCAGCTCGAGCGCCGAAGCCTGGTCCAGGTGCAGCGCCTGGGCGCCGGCGGACGACGAGCGCAGCTCGCCGCGGTCGTCGAAGTCCTTGCCACTGGCCACACGCACACCGTCGACCGCGCTCAGCCGGGCACCGAACGCGGCAGCCTCGGACTCCTGCGGCGCGAAGCTGGCTGTCAGGTCCCAGTAGGCGGCCGACCGAAAGGCCATCCGCTCCCGCTCGCGCTCGACGACCAGGCGGGTGGCCACCGACTGCACGCGCCCGGCGGACAGACCCTGGCGGACCTTGCGCCACAGCACGGGTGACAGCTCGTAGCCGTACAGGCGGTCCAAGATGCGGCGCGTCTCCTGCGCGTCGACCAGCCGGTCGTCCAGGTCGCGGGTGGAGGTCAGCGCCCGCTGCAACGCCTCTCGGGTGATCTCGTGAAAGACCATCCGATGCACTGGAACCTTGGGCTGCAGCGTCTGCAACAGGTGCCAGGCGATTGCCTCGCCTTCGCGGTCCTCGTCTGTGGCCAGGTACAGCTCGTCGGCGTCCTTGAGCAGCCGCTTGAGCTCGGCCACCTTCTTGCGCTTGTCGACGTCGACGACGTAGTAGGGCTCGAACCCGCCGTCGACGTCGACCGCGAACTTGGCGAACGGGCCCTTCTTCATCTCAGCCGGCAGCTCGCTGGGCTGGGCCAGATCGCGGATGTGACCGACGCTTGCCTCGACGTCGTAGCCCGCGCCCAGGTACCCGGCGATGGTCTTCGCCTTGGCCGGCGACTCCACGATCACGAGTCGCCGCCGGGCGGAGTCGGTCTTCGAGCCGGCCACAAGCCTGCCTTCCCCTGCTGGTCGATGCACTGGTGCGCTATCCGACACGACGGTAACGCCTCGCCCGGTGCCCACAGCACCGTGGGCCCGCACGGTGGCCTGGTCAGGGCCGCGCCAAGGGCGGCTAGCGCGGGGCCAGTCGACGCGGGCGGTCCGCACCAACCAGCGGCTCGCTCACCAACGCCTCCCGTGCACTATTCGACGCGAACCTCCGGCAGAATGTCTGGTTTACTCCAGTATGTCGGGCGCACGAAGGCGGTTTCGTGTCGAATAGTGCACGCCGGTCCCCAACCCGAAGGAGCAGAATGAAGACCTGGTTCATCACCGGTTCGTCGCGTGGTTTCGGTCGGGAGTGGGCAGTTGCCGCACTCGAGCGCGGAGACCAGGTCGCCGCGACCGCCCGTGACACCGGATCCCTGCAGGACCTGCAGCGCACGTACGGCGACGCCGTGCTGCCGCTGCGCCTGGACGTCACCGACCGGCAGGCCGCCTTCGAGACGGTCAAGGCGGCCCACGAGCGGTTCGGACGGTTGGACGTCGTCGTGAACAACGCCGGCTACGGGCAGTTCGGCATGGTCGAGGAGCTGAGCGAACGGCAGGCTCGGGACCAGATGGAGACCAACCTGTTCGGTGCGCTGTGGGTCACCCAGGCAGCACTGCCCTACCTGCGCGAGCAGGGCAACGGGCACATCGTGCAGGTCTCCTCGATCGGGGGCATCAGCGCCTTTGCGAACATCGGGATGTACCACGCCTCCAAGTGGGCGCTGGAGGGTCTGAGCCAGGCTCTGGCCGACGAGGTCGCGGGGTTCGGCATCCACGTCACCCTGGTCGAGCCGGCCGGGTACTCGACCGACTGGAGCGGTCCGTCCGCCGGGCACGCGACCACGCTCGCGGCGTACGACGGTGTGCGTGAGGAGGCGGCCCGGCTGCGGGCCGGCCGGCAACGCTCGCAGGGCGACCCGGCAGCAACGCGCGAGGCGATCCTGCGCGTCGTGGACGCCGATGAGCCCCCGCTACGGGTCTTCTTCGGGGATGGGCCGCTGGCCATCGCCAAGGCGGACTACGAGCGGCGGCTGGCCACCTGGCAGGCGTGGGAACCCGTGTCGGTGGCCGCGCACGGCTCGTCCACCTAGCGGACTACGGACGCGGGGTGGGCGTGGCGGTGTCCAGCTCGACCGGTTCGTCATCGGGGTCGCTCAGCAGCTCGGGGTCGACCGGATCGTCGTCACCGTATGAGATCGCGCGGCGCTTGGAGACGGCGACGGCTGCCACGATGATCAGCACCGCGACGGCGGCGATGGCATACCGGATCGGCGCGCTGGCGCCGGCACCCAACGTCAGCTGCACGATGGCGGGTGCGATCAGGACCGCAACCAGGTTCATCACCTTGATCAGCGGGTTGATGGCTGGCCCGGCGGTGTCCTTGAACGGGTCGCCGACGGTGTCGCCGACCACCGCCGCCGCGTGGGCCGGCGACCCCTTGCCGCCGTGGGTGCCATCCTCGACGATCTTCTTGGCGTTGTCCCACGCGCCGCCGGAGTTGGCCAAGAACACGGCCATCAGGACGCCGGTGCCGATCGCACCCGCAAGGTAGCCGGCGAGCGGGCCGATACCCAGCCCGAAGCCGACCGCCACGGGAGCCAACGCCGCCATCAAGCCGGGAGTGGCGAGCTCACGAAGCGAGTCCTTGGTGCAGATGTCGACGACCCGGCCGTACTCGGGTTTCTCGGTGTAGTCCATGATCCCCGGGTGCTCGCGGAACTGGCGGCGCACCTCGAACACGATGGCGCCGGCTGCCCGGGTGACCGCGTTGATCGCCAGGCCGGAGAACATGAACACGACGGCCGCACCCAGGATCAGGCCGAACAGCGTGGAAGGCGTGACGATCTGGTAGTCGAACATCGAGCGCACCAGCTGGGTCGGCTGCTCGGTGAGCTGCAGCTTGCGGGCGGCCTCGCTGACGGCGTCCTGGTAGGAACCGAACAGCGCGGTGGCCGCGAGGACGGCGGTGGCGATGGCGATGCCCTTGGTGACCGCCTTGGTGGTGTTGCCGACCGCGTCCAGCTCGGTGAGGATCTGGGCGCCCTCACCGTCGACGTCCCCACTCATCTCGGCGATGCCCTGCGCGTTGTCGCTGACCGGGCCGAACGTGTCCATGGCCACGATCACGCCCACGGTCGTCAGCAGGCCACAACCGGCCAGGGCGATGAGGAACAGCGACAAGATCACCGTGCCACCACCGAGCAGGAACGCCACGTAGAGCGCGCCGCCGATGATGACCGCCGTGTACACGGCCGACTCGAGGCCGAGCCCGATCCCGGACAGCACGACGGTCGCCGCACCCGTCAACGAGGTGCGGGCGACATCGCGGGTGGGGGCCTTGTTGGTGCCGGTGAAGTGGCCGGTCAACCACAGGATGACGCCGGCCAGCACGATGCCCAGGGCGACCGCGACCGTGGCGATGACCCGCGGGTCGCCGTTCAGTGAGGTCACGGTGGGGCTGGCATTGGTGAAGTCGGCGAAGCTGCTCGGCAGGTAGAGGAACGCGGCGATCGCGCAGCCGAGGGCCGAGACGGCCGCCGAGACGTAGAAACCTCGGTTGATCGCGACCAGGCCGCTCTCGCCGGGGCGTGGACGCACGACGAACACACCGAGCACGGCCGTCAGGGCACCGATCGCGGGCACGATCAGCGGGAACACCAGCCCGGCGTCCCCGAAAGCCGCCTTGCCCAGGATCAGGGCCGCTACCAGCGTCACGGCGTAGGACTCGAACAGGTCCGCGGCCATGCCGGCGCAGTCGCCCACGTTGTCGCCCACGTTGTCGGCGATGGTGGCGGCGTTGCGCGGGTCGTCCTCGGGGATGTTCTTCTCGACCTTGCCGACCAGGTCGGCGCCGACGTCCGCCGCCTTGGTGAAGATGCCGCCGCCGACCCGCATGAACATGGCGAGCAGGGCGGCCCCGAAGCCGAAGCCCTCGAGCACCTTGGCCGCGTCTCCCCGGTACAGCAGCACCACGCCGGCGGCGCCGAGCAGACCCAGGCCCACGGTGGCCATGCCGACGACACCTCCGGTGCGAAACGCGATGCGCATCCCGTCGTCGCGGCTGCCGGCGCGTGCCGCCTGCGCGACCCGGACGTTGGCGCGCACCGCCAGCGACATCCCGAGGTAGCCGATCGCCGCGGAGAACAACGCCCCAACGACGAAGAACACGGAGCGGCCGATGCGCACGCCGCTGGTGTCGGCGGGCAGGGCGAAGAGCAGGAAGAACACGATGACCACGAAGACCGACAAGGTCTTGAACTGCCGGGCCAAGTAGGCACTGGCTCCCTCTTGCACCGCCCGGCCGATCTCTTGCATGGAGTCGGTGCCCTCCGGCGCGGCCAGCACCTGGCGCCGGAAGGTGACCGCCATCGCCAGGGATAGGACGGCGATAACCGCCACCACCATGACGTAGGTCAGGTTCGTGCCCGACACCGTGACGTTCCCGACGGCCTGCGTGAGCCCCTGCATTCGTCCTCCTCGACGGGCGTGCGTCGCCCGGACGTTCTGACCAGGGGCACGCTCGGCAGGGACTGTATCGGCGTACCGGTGAGGACGGAAGGATCGGGTACGCCAAGGCCCGCAGAAGTGACCTACGACTCAGACCGGGACGTCGGACCCCGCTTCGCTCGACAAGGCGTCCTGGACGCTGTCGTGGATGGTGAACACCTTCGTCAGGCCAGTGATCCGAAAGACCTTCAGCACCCGCTCTTGGGAGCAGACCAGCTGCAACGACCCGTTGTGGGTGCGCACCCGCTTCAAGCCACCCACCAGGACGCCCAGACCGGTGGAGTCCAAGAACTCCACCCCCTGCATGTCGAGGATCAGGTCGTGGTGGCCGTCGGCCACGAGCCCGTTCAGCCGATCACGCAAGGTGGGCGCGCTGTAGACGTCGATCTCACCGCCGACCACGACGATCGTGCGCCCACCCTCTTCACGAGTGGTGACCGACAAATCCATGGTGCCTCCTCGACGGTTCGTCCCCGTACCGAAATCTAACCATTGGCGAGAGACCATGTGGCAATGGCGCCAACATCCAGCTCACCTTACGGTGACGGCGGGCTGCTCGGGGTGATCGGTGCGACCGGGCATCGGGCCGACCGGGTACGGCACATCGAGGTCAGGACGGCACGGCCGGGGCGCAGCGCGCCCTGGCCGGCATGGGCCGACCCTGCCCTGGTCGCAGCGCTGCACGCCCGCGGGATCCCCGCTCCGTGGTGCCACCAGGTGGCGGCAGCCCAGTTGGCGCACGGTGGCCAGCACGTGGTGCTCGCCACGGGCACGGCGAGCGGCAAGTCGTTGGCGTACCTGCTGCCGGCTGTCTCCGACCTGCTCGCAGCACGCGCCGCAGGACCGTTCGCCCGACCGGCGTGCGCCCTGTACCTGTCGCCGACCAAGGCGCTGGCCGCGGACCAGCTGGGCGCGCTGGAGGGGTTGGGGCTGAGCGGGCTGCGGGCCGCGACGTACGACGGGGACACCGCACCCGCGCAGCGACGCTGGGTGCGCGAGCACGCCACGTACGTCCTGACCAACGCGGACCTGCTGCACCACTCGATGCTGCCGGGCCATGCCCACTGGGCGAGGTTCTTGGGCGGGCTGCGGTACGTGGTCGTCGACGAGTGCCACTACTACCGCGGTGTCTTCGGCTCCCACGTCGCCGCGGTCCTGCGCCGGCTACGCCGGGTGGCGGCGCAGTACGGCGCGCACCCGGTGTTCATCGCGTGCTCAGCGACCGTGGCCGAGCCTGCGCTGCACGCCAGCCGTCTGACCGGTCTGGACATGCAGGCCGTGACCGAGAACGCCGCACCCCGTGGCCGCCTGCAGGTCGTGCTGTGGGAGCCGCCGCTGGTCCCCGGCGGTGGGGAGAACGGCGCCCCGACGCGCCGCAGTGCGGGCGCCGAGACGGCCGACCTGCTGGCCGACCTGGTCGCAGCCGGAGTGCGGACCTTGGCCTTTGTCTCCAGCCGGCGCGCCGTCGAAGCCGTCGCGGCCTGCGCTCGCCGGCTGGTCGCCGAGGTGGACGAACGGCTACCGCAGCGCATCGCGGGGTACCGCGGCGGCTACCTGCCGGAAGAGCGCCGCGCACTGGAGCGGCGGCTGCGCTCAGGGGATCTGCTCGGCCTGGCCGCCACGAACGCCCTGGAGCTGGGGATCGACGTCTGCGGGTTGGACGCGGTGCTGCTGGCCGGCTGGCCGGGCCGGCGTGCCTCCATGCAGCAGCAGGTCGGCCGGGCCGGGCGCGCCGGCCAGGACGCGCTCGCCGTACTGGTGGCTGCGGACAACCCTCTGGACACCTACCTGGTGCACCATCCGAGCGCGGTGTTCGGGCCCGCCCTCGAGCAGACCGTCCTGGACCCGGACAACCCCTACGTGCTCGCGCCGCACCTGGCCGCCGCGGCAGCCGAGCTTGCGCTGACTCCCGACGACCTCGCCGCGTTCGGCCCGAGCGCCCCGGCGCTGCTGGAGGTGCTGGTGGCTCGTGGGCTGCTGCGCCGGCGTCCGAGCGGGTGGTTCTGGGCGCGGCCCGAGCGGGCCACCGACCACGTGGACCTGCGCGGCGCCGGCGGCCCGGCGTACCAGGTGGTGGAGGCGTCGACCGGCCGCGTGCTCGGCACGGTCGACGAGGCGGCGACCGACCGGTCGGTGCACGAGGGCGCGGTGTACGTGCACCAGGGCCACAGCTTCGTGGTGCAGCGGCTGGACCACGCCGAACGTCTCGCGCTCGTCAGGCGCGCCGAGCCCGACTGGACGACGCAGGCCCGCACCGTCACGGACGTGCGGCTGACCCGCACGCTTGGCCAACAGACGTGGGGCCCGGTGGAGCTGGCCTTCGGCACGGTCGAGGTTGCCAGCCGGGTCGTCTCCTTCCTGCGTCGGCGCCTGGTCACCGGGGAGGTGCTCGGCGAGGAGCCGCTCGACCTGCCCGAGCGTGTGCTGAGCACCAAGGCGGTCTGGTGGAGCACCGGCGCGCATGCTCTTGAGCAAGCCGGCGTCGGGTCGCACGCCCTCGCTGGGGCGCTGCACGCGGCCGAGCATGCCGCGATCGCGCTGCTACCCCTGGTCGCCACTTGCGAGCGTTGGGACGTGGGCGGCGTCTCGACCCCCTGTCATCAGGACACCGGCCAGCCGACGGTCGTCGTACACGACGGCTCCGCCGGCGGCGCTGGCTTCGCCGAACGCGGCTTCGCGGCCGCTGGGGCCTGGTGGCAGGCGACCCTCGAGGCGGTCCAGTCCTGCGCCTGCCCCGCCGGCTGCCCGTCGTGCGTCCAGTCCCCCAGCTGCGGCAACGCCAACCAGCCGCTGGACAAGGCGGGGGCGGTGCGGGTCCTGCGCCTGTTGGTGGATCACGCGCCGAACGGGCGCGAACCGGGCGATCGGGGCTAGCCTGGGTCGCCCGGGACCGCGCGTGCGGGCACAGACGAGAGGACCGTCATGATCGCGCTCGCCCTGCTGCTCCTGCTGCTCGCGGCAGCCGCTGTGGTCTTCGTCTTGGTCGCGGGGACCTCCCAAGCGGTGACGTTCGTCTTCTTCGCGGGCAACTACCAGACCCGTCCGGTGTGGATCTTCGCCGGCGGTGCGCTGGCGCTGCTGCTGGCCGAGGCCGGCCTGGCGCTGTTCCGTCGGGGCACGCGGCGAAGGCTTGCCCAGCGCCGAGAGATCAAGCGGCTGCGCCAGGTCGAGCAGTCGGGTGGCGCACCGGCCAGCACGGCGCAGCCCGTCCCTCGCAGCGGCGACCCAGCCCCGGACCCCGATGAGCGACTGGTCCGTCAACACCGCCCCAGCCAGGACCCGCCGGCGGACCAGCCGGCCGCGCCGGCCACCGGTACGGCAGAGCCGGCCGCGCCGGCCACCGGTACGGCAGGGGCGGCAGGTCCGGCCACTGCGCGCCGCGAGGACGAGCAGCCGCGCCAGTCCTGAGCCGTCAGGGCGGCCCGGGGCCGGCTCGGGCTCGCGCCCGGGCTGAGCCGAGCCGCCCGACCGGGCCCGCTGGGCGAACCGAGGTAGCGACCAGGACGTCCAGCCCGCGCACCAGGCAGCCGCGCAGGCCCGCCCCGTTGGCTCGCGCCACCTGTGCGGCCCTCGTGCAGGCAGCAGCGCCGCCAGCCCTTGCGAGCAGGACGTCGCCGCCAGCCCTTGCGAGCAGGACGTCGGCACCAGCGAGGGCGCCCAGGTCAGCCGCCGCCTGGGCCCGGTGCCGAGCCAGGACCGCCGTCGCCAGGCCGGTGACGGCCGTGGCCAAGAATCCGCCGACCAGCACGAGCGCCAGGACCAGGACCGTGGCGCTGCCCCGATCGGGGCCCGGGCGTTGCTCGACCTGGGCAACTGCGCTGCCGCGCAACCGGACCAGTGGCCCGCGGGCGAGCAGCAACCGCACCGTCCGCGATACCGAGACCGTGACCAGGGGCCCGTCTCGGGTCACGGCAACGGCGCCGTCGCCGTCCCGCGCCAAGGCACGCACCGCGACCAGTGACTCGCCGCGGGCGGCAGCGCGCGCCCCCGCCCGGGCGGCATCCACGCAGCCCAGCTGGGCGATGACGACCTGGCCCACGCCGAGGACGGCGACCAGGGCCATCGCCACAGCGGGCATCGCCACTGCCAGCTCGGCGGTCGCAGTGCCCGCGTCGCGGCCGTCGTCAGCCACCAAGTGCCAGGGCCCTGGTCACCAAGGCCAAGAGCAGGTCCTTGACCGCCGAGCCGCGCAGGATGCTGACCAGCAGAGCGGCGAAGCCGCATGCGGCCAGTGTTCCGACGGCGTACTCGGCTGTGGTCATCCCCGCATCGAGCGCAGGTCGCACAAGGCGTAGGCGCGCGCGCAGTGAGGTGTGCATCGAATCCCCTTTGTCGTCAACGCGTTCTGAGCGAACACGCCCCGGCCGATCCGGGTCTGGCACCCATCCTGGGCACCTGACGAAGCCACCGGGAGGGGCCATCGCCGATCTGTGGACGGCGGGACTGCCGCGCACCATGTGGACCGTCACGCTTCGGCGCGCTCACGGCTCGGCGCCAGGTCAGGTGCCGGCGAGAAACTGCTCCGCCAGTCCGAGCACGACAGGGACCACACCGAGCAGCACGAACGCGGGCAGCGTGAGCAGCCCCAACGGAACGACCAGATCGACGCCGAGGCGTCGGGCCCCCACCTGCCCCCGCCGGGCGCGGGCCGTCCGCTCGTCGACCGCGGCCCGACGAAGCGCGGTGGCAGCAGCGGCACCGGTGCGTGCAGACAGCACCAGCGTGCGCGCCAACGGCGCGTACGACGGGTGGGCCCGCTGCCAGGCCACCTCCGCTCTGGCCCCCAGCCGCAACGCCCCGACCACCGGCCCGAGGTCGCGTACGACGCCCGGCCCAGCAGCACGGACGGCGCCCGCCAGCGCCTCGGTCGGCGCCAGACCGCAGGACAGCGCCGCGGCGACCAGCTCGAGGACCACCGGCACCGGCACCGACCCGGACGTGGCCAGCGAGCGGGCCGGCCGAGGCACTCGAGGGTGTACCCGTCCGAGGCCGGC
>DAIETC010000253.1 GCA_027345905.1 Kineosporiaceae bacterium
CCCGGCGCCCTGAACCTGGTCTCGGGCCAGACCCACGGGTTCGCCCAGACCTCACCGGCCGTAACCGCCAACGGCACGATCATCGGCGACCCGCAGCCCACCGGCGACACGTGCGACAACCGCGACCGCACCACGGTCACCGACCCCAACAACAAGAACATCGGTGACCTGCTCAACGCGAAGGGCGTGACCTGGGGCTGGTTCCAGGGCGGGTTCGCCGACTGCAACGCCAAGCACACGGACGCCGGCGGCGTCACCAGCACGGACTACATCGCACACCACGAGCCGTTCCAGTACTACCCCAGCACCGCGAACCTGCAGCACCTGCGGCCGGCTTCGGTTGCCGAGATCGGCCACAACGGCCGGGCCAACCACCAGTACGACCTGACCGACTTCTGGGCCGCCGTGCGGGCGCACCGGATGCCCGCCGTCAGCTACCTCAAGGCCGCCGCCTACCAGGACGGTCACGCCGGGTACTCCACACCGCTGGACGAGCAGCACTTCGTGGTCGACACCATCAACCGCCTGCAGAAGACGCCGGACTGGAAGAACACCGCCGTGGTCATCTCCTACGACGACAGCGACGGCTGGTACGACCACCAGATGGGCCCGATCGTCAACCAGTCCAACGACTCCGCACATGACGCCCTGCGCGGGACGGACTGCGGCGCGAACGCCAGCCAGGTCTCCGGCGGCTACCAGGACCGCTGCGGCTACGGCCCCCGGCTGCCGCTGCTCGTGATCTCGCCCTACGCCAAGACGAACTTCGTCGACCACACCACGACCGACCAGTCCTCGATCCTGCGGTTCGTGGAAGACAACTGGCGCACCGGGCGCATCGGCAACGCCTCGTTCGACGCCAAGGCGGGCAGCCTCGCCAACCTGTTCACGTTCTCCGGTCGTCCCGGCGACGAGCGCAGGGGCGCGAACAAGGTGTTCCTCGACCCGGTCACCGGTCAGACCCGCCGTGAGTGACGTGCGCAGGTGAGCTGACTGTGGGAGGCACCCAGGGCGGGTGCCTCCCACAGTCGTCCCCGCCTCAGGCGGCCATCAACATGTGCCGCAGCAACAGCAGCTGGGTGATCGCCAACGGCTCGCTGCGCACGCCCGATCCGGTGTCCCCGAGATCGCTCGGGAGCGGCATGTGCAGGTCGAGCTCCTCCCAGATGGCTTCCTCCAGGGCCGCGGTGTCCGGCCGGTCGACGTACCCGTGGATGTGCAGCGCGTCGACCGGGCGGCCGTCCTCGTCGCGCAGCATCTTCAGGTGCATGGGGCTGTGGTGGCTGCTGCTCAGCGCCGCGGACAGGTCCGGGTGACGGATCGTGGGCCGCAGCAGCAGCTCGGCGGACAACGGCGTACCGGGCGAGTCCCTTCCGGCGATCGGAGCGAAGCGGACGACGATGTCGGCGTGCGGCTTCTGGGTGCGGATGTGCTCGGCCGATTCCGGCTCACGCCGGGCCAGCTCGGCGCGCACCTGCTCCTCGCTGTAGCCGCGCTTGCTGGTGTCGCGGGCCAGCTTCCAGCCGATCCGCACGTCCTCGGGCGGGTCGAGGTAAACCGCCACGTCGAAGCAGGCGCGCAGCAGCTTGTTGTGCAGTGGCAGCAGACCCTCGATGATCACGAACTCGCGCGGCTCGACCAGCTCGGGGCGCACCAGCTGCCCGCTGCTGTGGTCGTAGACCGGTTTGAGGATCGGCTGCCCGGTGGCCAGCAGCTGCAGGTGCTGGGCCATGATCTCCATGTAGTTGCAGTCCGGGTGCAGGGGCGTGAACGGCAGGCCCTTGCGCTCCTCCCGGTCGTAGCGGTGGTAGTCGTCCACGCAGACCGCGCTCACCCGCTCCTTGCCCAGAGCCTGAACCAGCCCCTTGGTCAGCGTCGTCTTGCCGGCGGCGCTGTCACCGGCGATCGCCAGCATGACCGGGCGACTGGTGCGCATTCCGGCACGCTGCAGCCGCAGCTCCTTGTCGGGCATCTGGGGTCCTCCCTCTTGGCCGAGCTCGCAGGGTAGGCCGGGCCCGGCTGGTGGCGCGTCCCCCATGGAGGGGGTCCGGGGGGTGAATTCCCTTGTACAGTCCGCGTGTGGTCCCGCGCCCAGTCCGCTTGCTGCTGGTGGACGACCAGGAGGTCGTGCGCCAGGGGGTGAGCGCCATGCTCGCCCGGTATGCCCAGCGCATCAGAATCGTTGCAGAGGCGGAGGACGCCGAGCACGGCGAGCAGCTGGCCATCAACCTCCAGCCGGACCTGGTGCTGTGCGATGTGCGCCTGGGAGGCGCCAGCGGGCTGGACCTGTGCGGGCGCCTGACCACCCGCCTGCCCGCTACCCGGGTGGTCATGCTCAGCGTCTACGACGACCCCCAGTACCTCTACCAGGCGCTGCGCGCCGGGGCGGCCGGCTACCTGCTCAAACAGGTGCGCGGCGCAGACCTGGTCAACCACCTGGAACGGGCCGCGGCCGGTGAGATCGTCATCGACGCCGCCCTGGCCGGGCGGGTGGCCTTGCATGCGGCTCGCTTGGAGAGCGGCGAGTTCTGGCCTGGCGCCGGCATGGGCCTGACCCAGCGCGAGAGCGAGGTGCTCGAGCTGATCGTGGCGGGCCTGTCAAACCGGGCCGTGGCCCACAAGCTGGTGCTTGGCGAGGAGACGGTCAAGACCCACCTGCGCGGCCTGTACCGCAAGCTGGAGGTCAACGACCGGGCCGGCGCGGTCACCGTGGCGCTGCGCGAGGGCCTGTTCAGATGACCGACGCCGCCGCCGAGGTCCACCAGCATCTGGGCTGTGAGCTGCTCAAGCAGGTCGTCGACCTGACGGTCGAGACCGGCGACGTGCGAGTGCTGGCCGGCCAGGTGGCCGAGCTGGTGCGCCGCACGACGGGCGTCGACGTGGTCTTCGTGTTCGTCCTGGACGACGACAACCGGCAGCTGACGCTGACCGGCGCCACGCACCCGTTCGAGGCCGCCGTCGGCACCGTGCACCTGCCGCTCGGCGAGGGGGTCAGCGGATGGGTCGCCAGCCACCGCACCCCCGTCGTGCTGCCGGAGGGCAAGCAGGACGACGTCCGCTGGAAGTGCTTTCCCCAGCTGCGCGGCGAGGAGTTCGCCTCGATGGCCTCGGTGCCGCTGGACACCTCCAGCGGGGAGGTCGTAGGCGTTCTGAACGTGCACACGGCCCGGCGCCGGGAGTGGGACAGCGGGGACGTGGCACTGCTGCGCTCCACGGGCCGGCTGGTCGCCGGTGCCGTCCACACCGCCCGGCTGCTGCGGCACCTGGAACTGCAGCAGCGCGAACAGCAGGCGCTCGCTTCCCGCCTGGTGGACGTCGAGGAGCAGGAACGGGCCAGGCTGGGCCGTGAGCTGCACGACGGGGTCGCGCAGCGCATCGCCGCCCTCGCGTTCCACCTCTCGGCGGCCCAGGAGGCGTTGCCGGACGACGTGGCCCAGGCCGGCGAATGGCTGCGCCGGGCCGGCGAGCTGGTCGACCTGACCGCCGCCGAGACCCGGTCCGCGGTGCGCGCCCTGCGGCCGCCGCTGCTGGACGACCTGGGCTTGGCCGCGAGCCTGCACGCCCTGTGCCGCGACCTGCCCGAGGTTCAGCTGGACGTCACCTTGGAGGCGCTGAACCTGACCGCGGTGCAAGAGACCGCGTTCTACCGGATCGCCCAAGAGGCGCTGCACAACGTTGTGAAGCATGCTGGTGCCCGCCGAGTGCGCCTGAAACTTTGGCGCGACACCGACCGGGCAGTGCTCTCGATCCGCGACGACGGGTCCGGCCTGGTGCCCGCCGTCGCGGGCGTCACACATGGGCTGGCCAGCATGCGTGACCGGGCCTGCCTGATCGGTGCGCAGCTCGACATCACAGGTCGGCCCGGGCAGGGCACCACCGTACGGGTCACGCTGCCCTTGTAAGGCCGGCGACGTCGTCCGGCGGGCGCCGTTCAGGCGGCCAGTACGCCCGCGTTCGCCCGGACCCGCTCGTCCAAGGCCCCCTGACCGTCCTGCCACCGGGCCGGGTCGCCGGCCCAGGCACGCAGGGCCGGGTCAACCAAGGCACGCCCGAAGGAGAACGTGATCTTCCACGGCGTGTCCTGCACGGCGATCGCGGCCAGGTTGGCCGTGGCCACCTCGGGCCGCTGACCGCCGGACAGGAAGGCGATTCCCGGCACATCGTCGGGGACGTGGGCGCGCAGGACCGCCAGCGTTGCCTCGGCCACCTCCTGCGCGGAAGGCTGCTGGGGACAGGCCAGCCCGGCCACGACCATGTTGGGTTTCAGGACGATCCCGGCCAGGTCGACGCCTTGGGCGCGCAGCTGGCCAAACACGGCCTCCAGCACGTACGACGTGGCCTGCGCGCAGCGCTCGAGACCATGGTCGCCGTCCATCAGCAGCTCGGGCTCGACGATCGGCACGATGCCCGCCTCCTGGCACAGGGCCGCGTAACGGGCGAGCGCGTGCGCGTTGACGAGCACCGCGCGCTCGCTCGGCAGCTGGGTATCCAGGGCGAGGGCCGCGCGCCACTTGGCGAAGGCAGCGCCCCGCGCGGCGTAGTCCTTCAGCCGGTCCCGCAGGCCGTCCAGTCCCTCGGTGACCGTCTCACCAGGCGTGAAAGCGAGCGGCTTGGCGCCGGTGTCAACCTTGATGCCTGCCAGCACGCCGGCGTCCTGGCAGGCCTGGGGGACGCTGCGCCCGTCCGAGAGCTCCTGGTTGAAGGTCTCGTCGGCCAAGATGACGCCGCTGACCGACTCGGCCAGGCCCGGCGTGGTCAACAGCATCTCGCGGTAGTCCCGCCGCGCGGTGGGGCTGGGTTCGACACCGACGCCCTGCAAGCGCTGTGACATGGTGCCGGGGCTCTCGTCGGCGGCGAGGATGCCCCGGGGGGGCGCCACCATGGTCTGGGCCGTCGCGTGCAGCCGCTGCGTGTGCTCGTGCGTCACTGTTCCTCCTCAGAAGGGTTCAACCACTGCGAGTAGTCGACGGCGCCCAGAGCCGACAACCGGTCCAGATGATGTTCGGCGTGCACCGAGCGGACCGTGCCGCTGCGGCCCCGGACGATGAGCGAGTGGGTGCGGGCAGTTCCTGGCCCGTAGCGAACCCCCTGCACCAGCTCGCCGTCGGTGATTCCCGTAGCGACGAAGAACACGTCGTCGCCGGCAACCAGATCGTCCGCCGTGTAGATGGTATCCAGGTCGAAACCGCAGTCCAGTGCTCGGCGCCGCTCGTCCGCGTCGTAAGGCGAAAGCCGACCCTGCAGTACGCCGCCCAGCGCCTTCACCGCGCAGGCAGTGATCACGCCTTCGGGGGAACCCCCGACGCCGAGCAGCAGGTCGACGCCGGTGTCCGGGCGCACCGCCATGAGCGCTCCGGCGACGTCGCCGTCGGTGATCAGCCGGACCCGGGCACCGGCTTCGCGGACGTCGCGCAGCAGCTTGGCGTGTCGTGGGCGGTCCAGCAGGCACACCGTCACGTCCTGTGGGCGCTCGCCACGTGCCCGGGCGACCGCCCGGATGTTGTCACCCGCGCTGGCTCGCAGGTCGACGACGTCCGCGACATCGCCGGCCGCCACCAGCTTCTCCATGTAGTACACCGAGCTGACGTCGCGCATCGCTCCCCGCGGCGCTACCGCGATGACCGCGATCGCCCCCGCCGC
Organism: Kineosporiaceae bacterium; assembly: GCA_027345905.1. GTDB lineage: Bacteria > Actinomycetota > Actinomycetes > Actinomycetales > Angustibacteraceae > DAIETC01. The sequence goes on from DAIETC010000253.1 coordinate 5,641, forward strand.
GCCGTCCGCAGTCAGCCGGGTACCGTCGATCGGGTCGACCGCCACGTCGCAGGCCGGTCCGGTGCCGTCGCCCACCTCCTCGCCGTTGTAGAGCATGGGGGCGGCGTCCTTCTCGCCTTCGCCGATGACCACCACCCCGGCCATGCTGACCGTCGACAGCATGGCCCGCATGGCGTCCACGGCGACCTGGTCGGCGCCGTTCTTGTCGCCGCGTCCCACCCATCGACCGCCGGCCATGGCGGCGGCCTCGGTGACCCGCACCAGTTCCAGAGCCAGGTTGCGGTCCGGCGCTTGCCTCGTCATCTGCGCACCACAGCGTGCCGCCCCTCCGTCGTTGTGGTGCCAGCCTAGGCACGCCGGACGGCGCCGGCCTCCCCCTGCGGGTGGAGAGCCGGGGTGAAAGCCGCCGCCTTGGACGGTCGGCGAAAATGGCCGTCCGGCGCACGAACAGGTGCGGCACGAACAGTCGCGCGGTTCTGGTCGTTCGCTGTGAGATCCGCTTGGCGCTACCAAGCGACCGGATCGCCGCTACCACCGCCGCCGTGGGCCGCCACCTGCGCGCACCCGGAATCGCCCTGTCGGCATTCACGATCTTCTTCTTCGGATTCCCCTTCTCCGGCGCCACTAGCGCACCCGAGCTCCTACCGCAGCCCTGGGGCCACCTCGGCCAACTGCTCCCAGCAGGCGCCGCCAGCACCGCGCTGCGCTCCGTCGCCCTCTTCGACGGCGCCGGAGCCGCACACCCGCTGCTCACCCTGACCCTGTGGGCCGTCGCCGCCCTCACCCTCCTGGTCCTCCGCCTCGCGGACCGGGCATCGGCCCCACCTGTCAACCTGCGATGACCACCCCGACTCCAACCCGGTCATAGGTGTCCTTGGCCCGAGCGTCACGGGTGGCCAGGTCCACCTCGTGCTCGACCGCGGCCAGGGCCACCAGCGCGTCGTAGACCGCTCCACCGGCGATTCC
>DAIETC010000269.1 GCA_027345905.1 Kineosporiaceae bacterium
CGGGACCGGCCACCAGGTGCAAGGGCCCAGGTGGTGTGCTGCTCATACGGACGAGGTTACCGGCGGCCGCCGACGGCACCGTCAGTCACCGTGCGCGCGGGCCACGGGCGGGACGTGCGGGCGCGGACCGGAGGTCAACAGCGCCAGGTCAACGCCCCGGCTCACGACGGCAAGGTCACCCTGCAGATCGGTGCGGGCAATGCTCGCACCCAGACCGGCGATCATCGCCATGGTGCTGGGGGCCGGGTGACCGTAGTCGTTACCGGCACCCACACTGACCAGCGCCAGCCGTGGCCGCGCCGCCTGCAACAGACCGGGATCCTGTTTGGCCGAGCCGTGATGGGCGACCTTGAGGACGTCGACCTGGGCGCCGCCCGGGGACGCGTGCAGCCGCAACGCGACCAGTCGGGCGGCCTCGGGCTCGATGTCACCGGTCAACAACAGGCGCAGCCCGGCGACCTCGATCCGCAGCACCACGCTCGCGTTGTTCGGCACCGACCCGTCGTGCAGGACGCGTTCGGGCCACAGCACCTGCCAGGCGAGCGGGCCGAACTGGGCGCGCTCACCCGCGACGGCCCTTCGCACCGGGACGCGGGCCGCCGCGGCCCACGCCCGGACGGCCCGGGCACGATCGGGCGGGTCGTCGACCAACGTCACCAGAACGACACCGGCCGGCCGCCCGCGCAGCGCGCCTGGCAGCCCGTCCACGTGGTCGGCGTGAAAGTGGGTCAGCACCACGGCGTCCAGGCTGCGTACGCCAAGACGACGCAGGCACCCGTCGACCTCGTCGGCGGCCGGCCCGGCGTCAATGAGCACGGCACGTCCCGGTCCGGTGCGCAGCACGATGGAGTCCCCCTGCCCGACGTCGCACGCGACGGCGATCCAGCCGGGCGGTGGCCAGGCGGACTGCCCCGGAAGCGGGCTCACCAGCGCCAGGAGGACCGCCGCGACACCGGCAGCCGGCACCGGGCGACGCCGCGCTGATCGCAGCAGCCACGGCCCGGCGAGCAGTGCCAGCAGGGTGAGCGCCGCCAAAGCGAGGGCGCCGCCAGGGCCACCTGGCCACGCGACCTGACCACCCGGTACGTCGGCAAAGTAGCGGGCCACCCAGGTGACCAACGCGCTGGGCCAGCCCGCAAGGACGGCTAACAGGTGCGCCAGCCACGCGCTGCCCAGCGATGCCACTGCTGCGCCGAGCCCGAGCACGGTGGCGGGTGCCACCAATGGCGCTACGAGGGCATTGGCCGGCAACGAGACCAGGCTCACCTGGCCGGACAGCAGCACGAGCACCGGACCGCACATCGCCTGTGCCGCGAGGGGAATGGCAACGCCGGCCGCCAGGGGGCGCGGCAGCCAGCGAGACAGGCCGCGGGTCCACGGTCGGGCCAGCAGCAGCAGACCCAAGGTGGCCAACACGGACAAGGCGAAGCCGTAGGACCGCGAGAGCCACGGGTCGGCCACGAGCAGCACCAGAACCGCGCAACTGAGAGCGGGGACTCCGGCGCGCCGGCGCGAGCTGGCCAACGCCAGCAGACCGATCGCACCCATGACGGCCGCTCGCAGCACGCTCGGCTCGGGGCGCGCGAGCACCACGAACCCGAGCAGCACACCGCCGGTGACCACCAGGCGCAGCCGGTGCCCCAAGCCCACCGCTCGGCCGAGCCCGAGCGCCAGCAGGCAGACGATGGTCACGTTGGTGCCGGACACGGCCGACAAGTGGGTGAGGCCGGTCGCACGCATGTCCGCCACCAGGCTCGCGGACTGCAGCGAGGTGTCACCGACGACCAGGCCCGGCAGCAGCCCTCTCGGGTCGGGGGCCAGCCCGACACAGGCCTTGCGCAGGCCGGCGCGCATCCGTTCGGCGCCGCGTTCGACCCGAGAGGCACCCGCCGTGACGACGGGCGGGCCGCGGGCACTGAACGTCGCCACGACGTCGTCGCCCGGACGGGCCGGGGCAAGGCGCCCGACGGCCTCGATGTGCTCACCCCAACGCAGGCCCGCCCATCGCCGGTCGGCGAAAACCAGCACCCGGCTGCGGACGATCGAGCGGGCGCCACGGCCCTGGACCGCCGTGACCGCCACCCGGGCCATGACCAGGCCCCGGTCACCGACCCCGGTCCCCGGGCCCAGCACCCGCGGGTCGCTGGCCACCGTGCCCTGAAGTCGCACGACGGCGCCTTGGGCGGCGAGCTCGCGAACCGAGCCGGCGTCGCGCACCAAGGCGAGAGCCCCAGAAGCAGCCAGACACAACCCGCTCACCGCCAGGCACAACCCGAGCGCCGCGCTCACGCCGGACGCCGGCGCCGACCTACCAGCCCAACCTGGGCCAGACAGCACCAGCCCGAGCAGCACGACCACGCCCAGCGCAGCGGCCATCGTCAGGCGCCAACCAGCGGGCAGACCCAGCGTGCTGGCGGTGACCGCCCAGCCCGACAG
>DAIETC010000005.1 GCA_027345905.1 Kineosporiaceae bacterium
GAGGCGCTCTGGACGATCTGTGGTACCCAGCCAGGAACGACACTCATCGTCGTGCCGGTCACGACCACGGCGGCCGTCGTCGCGTCCCTCGTCGCCGCGACCGTGACGCCACGCAGCACGTCCTCGCCTCCCGCGGAGGAAATGAACTGCTCCGCAGCGACGTCTCCGGCCGCGGCCGACGAGTACTGCGCGGCGGCCGTGCGCGCGCCCTCCTGCGCGGCGGCGATCGCCACCGTGCGGGCGTGGTAGATCAGGGCGGCCTGCATGCCGGTGAACATGAGCAGAAACAGGGCCGGCATCAGCACGACGATCTGCAAGGTTGCCGAACCCCGGTCGTTCGGTGAGCGCGCCGCAGCAGCACACGCCCGAACGCGGCCTGCCTCGGCTTGAGGGTGCCGCACGGCACTCAGCTGATTCCCGGGATCTTGCTGTTCACGAACGCCAGGATCGCGGCGTAGACGAGCCCAGCGAGGGCGAGCAGACCGACGGCCCAGAACACGATCTCGATCGTGCTGGCCCCCTCGTCGCCGCCGCGGGTCAGGGCGGTCCCGGCGCGGTCGCGCAGCGTGAACCCGAAGGTGAGCAGTGTGGCGATCAGGTGGTGCAGCATCGTGCGTTCCTTCCTCGGGGCGGGTGGTGCGGTGCGTCACATGCCGAACAGACGCAGCAAGGACGGGGCCATCAGCAGGGCGAGGAACACCAGGCCAAGGAACGAGCCGGGCACGTACATGCGCTCCTCGACGACGTTGGCTTCGGCGAGCTCCTCGGACAGCAGGCTGCTGCGCACCGTGGCGCTGCGGGCGCGCAGCGACCGGTAGACCTCGGAGTTCTCGTCACCGGCCAGCCGCATGATGTGGGCGACGTCGGACAGCTCGGGAAGGCCCAGGGTGTCCGACAGCTCAGTGAGCGCGTCCCACGGGGGTTGGCCGTTGTAGCGGGCGCGGGCCAGCTCCTCGCGGATCCGGCCGAACACCCACGAGTCCCCTACCTCTGCGGCACTGGCGAGAGCGACGGTTGCCCCGGCGCCGCTGTTGCGTTCGAGGGCGCACAGCTCGATGTAGGCGCTCATTGCCCGGGCGCACTCGGCGCGGGCCCGCTTGGCATCCTCGGCGATGTCCCGCGAGGGAGCCATGAACATCAGCGCACCGAGCAGGACAGTGCCGCCGACCGGCACGACGGTGGGTAGGCGGATGCCGATCAGGGCGAAGAACCCGGTCAGCAGGGAGGGCAGGGCGAGGCCGAGCAGGCCGTAGGCGACCTTGCGGCCGTAGAACTGTGCCGGGGTGCGGCGCAGGACGGCCAGGTCCCGTGCCGGTGCGGCGCCGAGCAGCCGGCCGGGCAGGGTCCGCTGGGCCCAGATCCCCAGCCGTTCCTCCGTGTCCGGCGTCGCGGACGACGTCGCGGTGGGGGTGAGGCGCCGGGACGCTGGGGACAGGCGGGCGAGGACGTCGGCGAGGTCGGGCTGGGCCGGGACCAGCGCGTACAGGGCTCCGGCCAGACCAACGCCGACGACCAGCCCGAGCACGAGCGCGAGCTGCAAGGCGGTCATCGGGCACCGGCCCTCACGGCCGGTACCTCCATTGCCTTGGGTTCCTTCGGGCGTCGATTCCGTTGGCAGTGCAAACGTGCAGGCCAGGACGCCCGTCGGCGACACACGGACTGGTCTGACAGATGCTCGGGAAGACCGACAGATCTGTTACCTTGACGATCTTCCCACTGGCTTGACGAACAGAGGACTTGATGACGCTGGCCGTGGTCCGGACGCTGGGAAGCGCGCAGGGCCTGCGGTCGGAGCACTTCACCCAGGACTTCGAGCAAGAGCTGGTTGACCAGTACGTCATCGCCAGCGACGGGCTGAGCGATCAGTTCGTCGCCCAGGAGCGCGGCACCATCTTCGAGTTCATCCGTTTCGTTGGCCGGCCGGTGTGGACCGTGGAGGCGGCCGACGGCGACAAGTACATGCAGTGGCTGCGCCGTGAACGCGGCTTGGCGCACTCGACCCTGCAGAACAAGGCGTGCACCATCGGCCGGTTCTTCGACTTCGTGATCGCCCGATACCAAGGCGATGTTCAGGAGCTGTTCGGCTGCGTCGTGGCGAGCCCGATCGACGAGTTCAACAAGCCGAGGTCGAAGTCCCGGTCGGCGTCGACCCGGATCCCGCCGCGGGTCGAGGAGGTGAAGGTCCTCTTCGACGGCTGGGCGGACGCGCTGCCGGACGCGCGCAAGTACCTGCCCGCCGCCCGGGACTATGTGGCCGCGTCGCTGTGGCGTCGACTCGGACTGCGGATCAACGAGACGGTGATGCTGGACCTGCGCGACTGGCACCCCGACCTCGGCGATCACGGCAAGCTGCACGTGCGGTTCGGCAAGGGCAGCCGCGGCCGTGGACCGAAGGTGCGGATCATCCCGGCGATCAACGACGCGGACGCGCTGCTCGAGTGGTGGCTGAACGAGGTTCGGCCGCAGTTCGGTGACGACTGGGACGATCCGGACGCACCGATGTTCCCCAGCGAACGGCGCGACCGGATCTCCACCCGTTGCGCGCGGGTCGGTGACGACGCGTTGCGCGCCGGGCTCAACGCTGCCGTGCAGGCGTGGCTGCCGACCTGGTCCGGCCGGCTGACGCCGCACGGCCTGCGGCACTATTGCGCCTCGTCGTTGTATCAGCGGGGCCTGAACCTCAAAGCGATCCAAGAGCTCCTCGGGCACGAGTGGCTGTCCACCACGACGGTGTATGTCCACGTGCACGACCGGCACATCGAGCGGTCCTGGGCGGTCGCGAACGAGCGGCTGACCACCCGCTTCCACGACGGCAAGGAAGGGTGAGCGGATGCGCTGGAACCTGCGGATGAAGGCTGCCGAGGCCGGCATTTGGAAGTCGACTGAGATGCGCCGCCGACTCGCCGAGGCCGGGCTGGAGATCAGCGCCGGGAAGATGTCCGCGTTGTGGACCGGAAGCCCCACGATGATCCGGCTCGACGACCTGGACGTGATCTGCAGCGTGCTCGACTGCGCCCCGAGCGACCTGCTCCTGTGCGAACCCGAGATCGTCGCCGCCCGCAAACCGACACCAGCCACGACCGCGACATCCGCCCGCACCGGTGCGCGCCGCGCTGGGCCCGCGCCTGGGCGGCGTCGTTCCCGCCCCCCGGTGTGAGCCTCATCCCGTGCCGGACCTGCGGGCTCAAACCGGAGGCCTATCACGGCCGGGGCTGGTGCTACGACTGCAAACCAAGTCCACAACGCGGCTGGCCGAAGCCCTGCCGCAGGTGCGGCTCGCCCGACGACCACTGGACCGAACGTCTGTGCCGCCGCTGCCACCCGCACGCCCCGCAGCGACCGGAGTCGTGTCGCGACTGCCTGGCCTGGGGTGCCCGGCGCACCGAGAAATGGTGGTGCAAAGCCTGCCTGGGCTGGCAGCAATGGAACCCGCGCGTCGGCGCGTGCCTCAGCTGCCAGCGGCGACTGCACCTCAACCCTGACGGTGCCTGCTGGCTGTGCTGGCTGCAGGCCAAACTGATCCAGGAGCGGCTGCCCGGGCGCCACCGCGGCCCGATGCGCCTGGCCGAGTTCAACCGCCATGGTCAGCAGTTGTTCTTCGCGAACATGGGCTCGTCGAAGAACGGATACCGCCCACCATCGCGACCGGAGCCGGTCGAACAACCACAGCCTCGCCGCCCACGCTCTCGCGCACGACCGCCCGGCACGCCGATCCAGCTCGACCTGTTCAGCCAAGACCCCATCACCAAGTCCTGGCACCGCCACGGCGTCGTGCACGCGAAGGACCCGCGTCTGGCGCAACGCCTCGATGACGCCGTCGTCGACCACGCCGTCCGGCACGGCTGGAGCAGCCAGAAGACCCACCACGTCCGGACCGGCATGCGGATCCTGATCGCGACCCGCACCGCCAACGACCTGCCGATCAACGCCAGCGACGTCGAACGACTCAAGGACCCGGGGCTGCCGATCCGGCCCACCCTCGCCGTCCTCGGCGAAGCCGGTGTCCTGCACGAGGACCGACCCGCCACCATCGAGGTCTGGTTCGAACGACAGATCCGCATCCTGCCCGACGCGATGAGCAACGAACTGCGTGTCTGGTTCGACGTTCTGCACCGCGGCAGCACCACCCCGCCACGGTCGCGACCACGGCACCCGGCCACCATCAAGAACCGGCTGAACTGGTCGCTGCCCACACTGATGCTGTGGGCCGCAGCCGGACACGAGTCGCTGCGCGAGATCAGCCGCGACGACATCCTGGCCGTCCTGCCCGCCAGCGGCACCCCCCGCAGCAAGCTCGGCGACGGGCTCCGCTCGATCTTCACCACGCTCAAGCGGCGCAAGCTCGTCTTCGTCAACCCGATGTCCCGCATCAGCGTCGGCAACCACGAACGACGCACCCCGCTGCCCGCACAGCCCGAACTGCTCCGCCAAGCGCTGAACACACCCGACGCGACCGGACAGCTGCTCGCCGCGCTGCTCATCTTCCACGGGCTGCGACCCCTCGAACTGCGCAACCTTCTGCTGACCGACCTCCACGACGGACGCCTGCACCTGCCCGACCGCACCATCCCCCTCGCCGAACCCGTCGAAGCCCGACTCGCCACCTACCTCGATGAACGGCAGCGACGCTGGCCGAACAGCATCAACCCGCACCTGTTCACCCACCACGTGAAGGCCGGCACCACCAACCCCGTCTCCGTCCCGTGGATCAGTGACCGGGTCGGCACCTCCGCGATGAAACTGCGACAAGCCCGCATCGTCGACGAGGTGCTCGCCACCGACGGCGACCTGCGCCGCATCTGCGACTTCTTCGGCGTCACCATGACAACCGCCGAGCACTACGCCTCGCTGCTCAACCACCCCGACCTGGTCGACCCATGACGGCAGACACGACACGCCAGTTCGCGAACCCACGCAACCAGGCCCGCGCATCACACACGCCCCATACTTGGGTTCCCGCGTGAAGACCCGTCGGTCTTCGTGAACTCACGGGCATT
>DAIETC010000017.1 GCA_027345905.1 Kineosporiaceae bacterium
AGCACCCAGATGACCGGGCCCCGCAGGAGTCGCCTGAAGTCCATGGTGTTGGGGCCGGGCCCCATCCTCCTGCTCGATCGACGTCGCGACAGTGTGCCGGACGGTCACGGCTGCGCGCTAACTTCGTTCATCGACGGTACACCGCACCGCCAACCGCGCAGGTTGGGGCCGGTGCACCGCTCTCGCCCTGCCAACGGCCCGTCTGCCTCAAGTGTTCCATGCGCAGGGACCAGGCTCGTCCGCCAATGGCGAACAGGGCTGGGAGCGAACAGGGCTAGGAGTAGACGTGCGGGGCCAAGGTGGCGACGAACGGCAGGTTCCGGTACTTCTGGGCGTAGTCCAGCCCGTAGCCGACGACGAAGTCCGGATCGATGTCGAAGCCCACGTAGCGGACGTCGACCTCGACCTTGGCGGCGGCCTGTTTGCGCAACAACGTGCACACCTCGACCGAGGCCGGGCCACGTGAGTGCAGGTTGGCCATGAGCCAGGACAGGGTAAGACCGGAGTCGACGACGTCCTCGACGATCAGGATGTCCTGACCAGTGACGTCGCGGTCCAGGTCCTTCAGGATGCGCACCACTCCCGAGGACTTGGTTCCCGAGCCGTATGACGAGACCGCCATCCAGTCCATCTCGGCTTTGGACCGCAGCGCGCGCGCGAGGTCGGCCATCACCATCACCGCGCCCTTGAGCACGCCGACCAGCAGCAGGTCACGGCCGGCGTAGTCAGAGTCGATCTGGGCTGCCAGCTCACCCAGCCGCTCGTGGATCTGCTGCTCGCTGATCAGCACCTTGTCCAGGTCCGCGCCCATGTCGCCTGCGTCCACGGGTAGCAGCCTGCCACAGTGGCGTAGGTGCAGGCGGCCGCGGTACCGGCCGGCACGTACTCCCGCCGGCAGGGCGACCTCGCCCCGACCGTGCCAGCGACTCACCAGCGCCTCCAGTGCCGCCAGCTGCGTGCTCGACGGGCCGCACGCGCCCGCGGACACCGCGGCAGCAGCCAGCCGCAACACGCGCCTTCGCACCGCGGGCGCCAGGGCCCGAAGGGCGTCCACCTCGAGGTCGACGCTCCTTTCGGCCACCGAGGCCGACAGGTCGTCATACGCCGCCGCCGCGAGCGCGTCCAGCGCGTCGGCGTCATCGCCGGCCAACGCAGCGGTGCGCGCCAGGCCGGCGACCACTCCTGGGCCGAGGTCGCGCTCCAACCGTTCGAGCGCGGCCCGGGCCCGGACCCGTGTGTACCGAGCGTCCAGGTTGTGGGGGTCCTGCCACACGCGCAGCCCCAGCGCCGCACACGCGGCCCGGGTCGTGTCGTGGGACACGTCCAGCAGCGGACGCCACCACCGGCCGCGCACGGCGCCCATGCCCGCCAGCGAGCGGGTCCCGGAGCCGCGAGCCACGCCGAGCAGGACGCTCTCGGCCTGGTCCTCGCGGGTGTGCCCGAGCAGCACGCCAGCCGCCCCCAGCTCGTCGGCCGCCGCTTCTAGGGCGGCGTACCGCGCCGTGCGAGCCGCTGCCTCCGGTCCGTGACCACTGGCGTGCACGCGCACCGGGACCACGCGCACCGGGTCCAAGCCCAGCCCGCGGCAGGTGTCCGCCGCACTGTTCGCGACGGCGCCCGAGCCGGGCTGTAGCCCGTGGTCGACCAGCACGGCGCCCGCCCGCAGCCCCAGGCGCGGCGCCACGAAGGCGAGCGCCGCGGCCAGCGCCAGCGAGTCTGCGCCGCCGCTCACCGCGGCCAGCACCACGGGTGCGCGGCCCTCCCGTTGGGCCGAAGCGCAGGTGAGCAGGTCCACGAGCTGGCGCCGGACCGCCGTCCGGACGGCGGCAACGGCCGGATCTGGACCGCTCACTGCCCGTTCACGTCCCAGCGCTCAGCCGTGGACCCGACGCACCCAGGCCCTGGGGTCGGCGACTTCCCGCGGTGTGGGCAAGGTGTCGGGCGAATCCCAGACCTGGTTGAAGCCGGTCATGCCGACCTGCTCGACGACGGCCCGCACGAACCGCGCCCCGTCGCGATACTGGCGCATCTTGGCCTCCAGCCCCAGCAGGCGACGCAGCAGCCGGTCCCGCGGGTCGGTGCCGCCACGACGCTGGCTGAACCGCTCGCGGATCACCGCCACGCTGGGGACGACGCCCGGCCCGACCTCGTCCATCACGACGTCGGCGTGGCCCTCGAGCAGTGACATGACCGCGGTCACCTTGGCGAGACGCTCGCGCTGGGCAGGGGTGGCGAACAGGTCGAGCAGCGAACCGTCGTCCCCGCGCAGCACGCCGGGCAGCCGGCGGGCGACGTCGGTGAGGGTGTGCACCAGCGTCGAAGGGTCGGGCGCCAGGTCGGTGGCCAGGCCGCGGGCCTCGTCCAGGATGTGCTGGCGCAACCAGGGCACGGCCGTGAACTGGACCCGGTGGGTCTCCTCGTGCAGGCACACCCAGCGGCGAAAGTCGGTCGGGTCCACACCCATCTCACGCTCGGTCTGCACCACGTTGGGCGCCACGAGCAGCAGCCGCGGCGTGCCGCCGGGGTGCAGGTCGTACTGGCCGAGGACCTTGGTGGAGAAGAAGGCGAGCATCCCGCCGGCCTGGGCGCCGGTGACCTTGCCGCCGATCGCCGCCGCCAGCGGGCCCGGGTCCAGGCCCCGGCGGGCGGTGAGCTTGTCGACCACCGGTTCGAGCATCGCCCGCAGCGAGACCAGGTTGGCCGACACCCAGCCGGGGCGGTCCACCACGAGCACCTGGGCGTCCCGCGAGGGCGCGGCCATGGTGGTGATCGCCTGGACGTGCGGTTGCGCGCTGATCGCCAGCTGGTGCAGCTGCGCGACGACGTCCGCCGCCTCGCTCGCGCTGACCTGCGGACCAGGACGGGCCATCCGGCGCGCGGTCGCGTTCGCGACGTCCCAGTCGACGAGTCGGTCCAGCAGCGAGTCGGTCATGGCAGTGAACCTACGCGGTGTGCGCCCCGTCGTCGCCGCGAGCGCCGCCACCCTAAGCGATCCGGGGTCAGCGACAGCCGCAGGCCGTCATCGCCGCACCGAGCTGGTCGAACGCCAGCTGCGCCGCCGTGGTGTCGCCGAGCGGCAACCGGTCGGCCATCAGCACGAACACCAGCAGCCGCCCGTCGCGGTCGACTGTGGTGCCGGCCAGCGCCCCGGCACCAGTGAGGGTCCCGGTCTTGGCGCGCACGATCCCGGCGGCCGGGCGGGTGGCGGCGATCGCGAACCGGTCGGCCAGCGTTCCGGTGAAGCCCGCCACCGGCAGTCCCTCGAGCAGCGGGCGAAGCCGAGGATGGGCGGGGCTGGCGGCCATCAGCAGGACGTCCCCGAGCACCCGCGCGGGCACCTGGCTGCCCCGTCCCAGCCCGCTGCCGTCGACCAGCCGGGTGGCACCGATGTCCAGCCCCAGCTCCTGCACCTCGTCCAGCACCGCCACGGCCGAGTCCTGGAAGGTCGTCCGCCGGCCCATCGCATGCGCGGTCAGGTGGGCCAGCACCTCGGCCAGCGCGTTGTCGCTCTCCAGCAGCGCCAGCTCGAGGATCTCAGCGACCGGAGCCGACTCGACCTGGCCGAGCACGGCGCTGTCGCCCGCAGCGACGGTGCGCTGTGGGCTGCCGACCACGTCGACGCCGACCGCACGCAGGGCGTTGGCGAACGCCGTTGCCGCGGTCATCGCGGGGTCCGCCGACGAGGGATTCCCTGGGCGCGCCCGGTCGGTGGCCAGCCCCAGCGCCGCGACCCGGCCGGTGTATCCCGTAGCCACGTCGCCCGGCAGCCATCGCGGGGACACGTTCGGCCCGGAGAACAGCGAGTCGTCGAACCGGACGACGATCCGCCGCTGGCCGGCCGCCCTCAGCTTGCTCGCCACCGAGGCGGCCAGGTCGGCGAGCCCGGCCCGGCCGGCGACCGCGCTGCTCGAACGGCCGGTACCGAGCAGCATGTCGCCGCCGCCGACGAGCACGATCTCGTCCGGGGAGGCGCCCTGCACCACCTTGGTGACCAGCCGGGTCTGGCCCCCGACCGTCGACAGAACCGCAGCGCCGGTGAGCAGCTTGGCGTTCGAGGCCGGGATCATCGGGCGCTGCGCGCCGTCGTCCAGCAGGACGTCTCCGGTCACGGCGTCCGCGACGTACGCCGTGACCTGCGGGCCGAGGGTGGGTGCGCGCAGCAACGGGCGCAGCACCCGAGCGACCCCTGCCGGCGAGGGCATGGGCGCTTGCGGGGACAAGGGCGCCAGGACCGGGTCGGGGGCCAGCAGCGCCGGGTCCGAGGGCGTCGGGCGGGGGCTGGGCGCCGGGCGAGCCGGGGCCGCGAAGGTCAGGACGCCGGGTACGAGGTCCACCGAGTCCGCAACGGCGTACCCCGTGACGGCAACCAGCACCACGGCGATGGCGACCTTCGCGCGCACCTACCCCCCCTTGCTCCTCGGCCCCGCGGGTACGGGAGACTGGCTCGTTGCGCGGGACCGTCGTCCGGTATTCACCCGCCAGTAACGTCAGGGCGACCCTAACCGCCGCACGGATGCCGAACAGACGAGGGGCAGGCTGTGGAGTTCGACGTCACCATCGAGATCCCCAAGGGCCAACGCAACAAGTACGAGGTCGATCACACGAGCGGGCGGATCCGGTTGGACCGCATGCTGTTCACCTCCACTCGCTACCCGGCCGACTACGGGTACATCGAGGGCACCCTCGGCGAGGACGGCGACCCGCTGGACGCGCTGGTCCTGCTGGAGGAACCCACGTTCCCCGGTTGCCTGATCAAATGCCGGGCGATCGGGATGTTCCACATGCGCGACGAGATGGGCGGGGACGACAAGGTCCTGTGCCTGCCGGCGGGCGACCCACGGATGGACCACCTGCAGGACCTGGACGACGTCTCGCAGTTCGACCTGCTGGAGATCCAGCACTTCTTCGAGACCTACAAGGATCTCGAGCCCGGCAAGTCCGTCGAGGGAGCTCACTGGGCCGACCGGCAGGAGGCGCAAGCCGAGATCCTGCGCTCGCGAGAACGCGCCAAGGGCGCGCCCGCGCACGCCGAGGTCCGGCTCACCCCTGGGGCTCAGCCGCCGTCGGCCTAGCTGTTCGGGCGGCTCAGGGACGGCCGGCGTACGCCATGATCTGGGACTGCCAGATCGGGCTGATCCGGACCTGAGCCCCGGTGTAGGGCGCCTCGATCATCTGTCCGTTCCCGATGAACATGGCTTCGTGGTAGATCGTGTCCGGGTTCGAGGTGTCGCTGGCGTAGAAGATGAGGTCGCCAGGGCGCATCTGGTCCAAGCCGATGTGCTGGGAGTCCATGTACTGCAAGGCTGCCGAGTGCGGCAGGGCGACACCGGCGGCAGCCCAGGCCTGCATCGTCAGGCCGGAGCAGTCGTACGTCGTGGGGCCGGCGCCTCCCCACTGGTAGTTCTTTCCCAGCTGGGCAAGAGCGAACTGCACGGCGATGCGTCCCCCCGAGGCCGAGCCTTGGGCCACGCCACCGCTGCCCGACGCTGACCATCCCGCGCTCGCGGGAGCGGGCGCCGGAGCCGACTGCG
>DAIETC010000025.1 GCA_027345905.1 Kineosporiaceae bacterium
GGCGTGGTCGCACCCACTGTGGCGCAGCGGGGTTCGGGCGGGCTAGGGGGGAGCGCGGGGCTGGGCAGGTCGTGTGCCGAGGCGGGCATGGTGGCGCCCAGCGCCAGGGTGCCGGCCAGCAGCGCGCCGAGCGCCGGACGCAGGCAGGCCGGGCTGCTGGCCAGGGCCACCCAGGCGGTCGGGCGCGCCCAGCTGCGGCTCGTGCGGCACAGCAGAGCGACCCAGGTAGCCAGGGTGCACAGGGTCAGCCAGGCGCCCAGGAGGGTCGCGGCGGCGGCGGCCAAGGTCGTCAGCGCCGTGGCGAGCCCGGCGACGTCGCCCCCAAGGCCTCGCACACGTGGCAGGCCCGCCCGTGCCACCTGCCAGCACAGGGCGGTGCCCACCAAGGTTGTGCCGCCGACGGCGCAAAAGGCCGCCATGGCCCGGCCGGGCCGGCGTCCGTCCAACAACGACATGTGCAGATAGGGCATGATTCCCTCGATGACCTTCGATAACGTTCGATTGCCTACGGAGGCATCCTTAAGCCTTCGACTGAATGTCGTCAAGGGCTGAAGCGGTCTTGTGGATAGCCCGCACGGCACGGCGGAGTCCGCCAGGCTGGACGCATGCGCTGGGACCGGCTCTTCGAGGACCTCGAGGCGCAGCTGGACGCCGACACGGTTGCCTCGCTCGTGGCCGAGGTCGCCGACCGGACCCGTCGCGAACGGGCCCTGGTCGAGCTCGCCGACCGCCTCGTCGCCCACGCGGGACGCAGGGTGCGCGTGCACCTGGCCGGCCGCTCGACGTACGAGGGCGTCCTGACCGAGGTGGCTCAGCAGTGGTTTGTCCTTACCGGCCCGGTGCTGGTGCCCTTGGCCGCCGTGACAGGCATCAGCGGGCTGGGCACCGGCGCAGTCGTCAGCGGGCGCACGGGGGTGCGCCGGCGGGCCTCGCTGGCAAGCGCCCTTCGAGCTGTCGCCCGCGACCGCAGCCCTGTCCGGCTGGATCTGGTCGACGGCTGCGTGCTGACCGGCACGATGGACGCCGTCGGCGCGGACCACGTCGACCTGGCCGAGCACGGGTGGGAGCAGCCCCGCCGTACCGAGGAGGTCCTGGGGGTCCGGGCGGTGCCGTTCGCCGCTCTCGTGGCCGTGCGCCCTGCCCCCGGCAGCTCGTCGCTGGCCTAAGAGCGTCGCTGGCCTAAGAGCCCAGCCGCCCCACGCTCAGTCCTGGTCGCTCTCGGGCGAACCGAACGGGTGGGTGCTCACGAACTCGCGGGTCTGGTCGTACATCCGCTGGATGTAGTTCTCCAGCTCGCTGGCCTCGACCCGCCAATGACCCTTGGCGCCGACCTTGATCGCCGGCAGGTCACCGCTGCGCACGAGCGCGTACGCCTGCGCGGCAGAAATGTTGAGCTGCTCGGACACGTCGGCGAGCTGCAGGAACCGCGCAGCCATGCATCCTCCGGGGCGGCGTCGGGCGCGCCGCGGGTCGACGAGCGTCCGCCGGAAGTATCGCACCATGCGATTCGTGGTCGCCGCCGTTGTCCACAGGCCTACCGCGGCCGCGCCGGATGCGGCACAGTGGCCGCGTTCACGTGAGCCGGGTCGAGGGGGACAGCTGTGGCAGAGGCGAGGGCAGCCATGGCGGCAACGTCCCGCTCGGCGGATCCGCCGCGCACCGCCCGCCGGAGCCGGCCGCCGTCGTGGCGGGACCCGCGGCTCCTGGTCGGCGTCTTGCTCGTGCTGGTGTCCGTCGTCGCCGGGTCCGTGGTCGTCGCGCGGGCCGACCGGACCGAGCCGGTATACGCGGCGCTGCGTGTCCTGACCCCCGGGACGGCGCTGGCGGAGGGCGACCTGGTGGCCGTGGCCGTCCGGTTGGACGCCGCCGGCTCGCGTTATCTGTCCGCTCGGCGCCGGCCCCAGGCCGGGCAGGTGGTGCTGCGCACCGTCGGCGCCGGCGAGCTCGTGCCGCTCACTGCGCTGGGCCGCCCGGACCAGGTGGACCTGCGGCCGGTCTCGGTGCCCGTGGCCGCC
>DAIETC010000045.1 GCA_027345905.1 Kineosporiaceae bacterium
CCTAGTCCTCAGCACAGGTGCCATCGGCACCGTGTCCACCGCCCGGGCCGCAGCGCCGGCCGCCGGCACCGTCAGTGACACCTCGCCGACGACCACCTGGTCCGGCGGCCCGTTCGCGACACCCAACGTGACCGGCATCGCCGGGCCGGTGACGTGCACGTCGGGCACCTGCGACGACTACGCCCTGACCGTGAACACCCCGGCCGGGTATGGGGACTCCCACCAGCTGCGGATCAGCGTGGACTGGACCAACCCGGCGGCCGACTTCGACATCTACCTGCTGGACGCCGCGGGCAACGAGGTCGCCTCCGCCGCCTCGTCGGCCAAGCCGGAGATCATGCTCGTGCCCCCGAACGCGGGCACCTACACGGTGCGCGTCGTCCCGTTCTTGCCGCTGGGTGACTCCTACACCGGGACGGCGTCGTTGGTCGCCCTGCCCGCCAACCCGGCCCCGAGCACCGCCCCCCAACCCAGCTTCACGACGTACGTGCCCCCGGACTCGCTCAGCCCGAACGTGCACAACGCGGGCGAGCCCTCGATCGGTGTGAACGACAAGACCGGCGCGGTCATGTACCAGGCGTACACCTCCACGTTCAAGGCCACCTTCGACGCCTCGACCCCAGCCAAGGTCACGTGGTCGGACGTGAGCGCCAAGCTCACCAACGGCTGCCCGCAGGGAAGCACGACCAGCCTGGACCCGATCCTGTTCACCGATCACGCGACCGGGCGCACCTTCGAGTCCCAGCTGGCCGGCAAGACCGCACTGACCTGCTACTCCGACGACGACGGCGCCACCTGGAACGCCACCAGCGGCTCCGGGATCAACTCCGGCGTCGACCACCAGACCATCGGTGGCGGCCCCCTGCCGGTCGGCGTGTCGAACCTGCCGACGACGAGCTACCCGCACGCCGTCTACTACTGCTCGCAGGACATCGCCGACGCGTCCTGCGCGCGCAGCTCGGACGGCGGGACGACGTACGGGCCGGCCGTGCCGATGTACACGATGCTGGAGTGCGGCGGCCTGCACGGGCACGTCAAGGTGGCCCCCGACGGCACCGTCTACGTGCCGAACAAGGGTTGCGGGGCGAACCAGGCGGTCGCCGTCTCGACCGACGCCGGTTCGAGCTGGACGGTGCGGCCCAACCCGAGCAGCACGCCCGGCGACTCCGACCCCAGCGTCGGCATCGGTGCGGGCGGCTCGGTGTACATGGGCTACCAGGCAGCCGACGGGACGGCGCGTGCCGCGGTCTCGCTGGACCGTGGCAAGACGTGGCTCTACGACCAGAACGTCGGCGCCCAGGTCGGGGTGCAGAACGCCGTGTTCCCCGCGGTGGTGGCCGGCGACGACAACCGGGCGAGCTTCGCCTTCCTCGGCAGCACGACCGGCGGCAACTACCAGGACGCGGCGACGTTCACCGGGGTCTGGCACCTGTACGTCGCGACGACGTACGACGGCGGCAAGTCCTGGGGGACCGTCGACGTCACGCCCACCGACCCGGTTCAGCGCGGCTCGATCTGCACCGGCGGCACCACCTGCGGCCAGGACCGCAACCTGCTGGATTTCATGGACGTCACCATCGACGCCCAGGGCCGGGTGCTGGTGGGCTACGCCGACGGGTGCACCGGTGCCTGCGCCACGGGCGGTGCGCAGAACTACGACGCGCTGACGAGCATCGCCCGCCAGTCCAGTGGCCTCACGTTGAAGTCCGCCTACGACCCGAAGCCGAACCTGGTCATCACCTCGGCGACCGCGACCAAGGTGTCGGGCAGCTGGCAGGCGACGGTCACCATGCGCAACTCCGGTGCGGCCCTGGCGGCTGGGGCCAGCGTGGGCCTGTCGCTGGACGGCACCGCATTGCCGGTCAGTGCCGCCGCCGACTTGCCCGAAGGCGCCACGCTCACCCGCACCTTCGCGCTCGGCAAGCTGACCAAGGGCAGCCACACGATGATTGCGGTGGCCGACCCGGCCAACACCGTGGCCGAGTCCAACGAGAGCGACAACCGGTTGTCCGTGACGTTCTCGACCAAGTGAGGCGTCCACCCGGGACGTCGGCGCCCTAAGCCCCGCCGGGCCGGCGCCGGCGCCGGCGCCCGGGACAGGCTCAGCGGCGTCGGGCTAGGGTGAGTGGGGGGTGCCGACCGGCGGCACCTGGGGACGGCGAGGAGCCTCGTGCGCGTGACTGGTCGACGAGCCGTCCAGGCCGCAAGCCCAGTTTCGTGAGCCATCCTTCGCAGCGCTCCCGCGCCTGGGCTGCGACGACCGGCGGGCACGGCAACCCGGACGGCGTCGTCCGGGCGCATGCAGGCGCTGAGCCTCAGGTGCACGCGGTGCCAGCGCGCGGGCGGGTCGAGCGCGAGGCGTTGGAAGAGCTGCTGCTGCAGCCCGGGGCTGCTCGCGCCCGGGGCCCCGGTGAGCGTGCGCGCCCCGAGGAGCCGGACGCCGAGCGCACCTGTTTCGAGCGCGACCGCGACCGCATCTTGCACTCGGCCGCCTTTCGGCGCCTCGCCGGCAAGACCCAGGTCTTCGTCTACCCGGCAGACCATCAGCGCACCCGCCTCACCCACGCCCTCGAGGTCGCCCAGGTCGCCACTGCGGTGGCGCGGGCTGCCAGCCTGAACGTGGTGCTCACCGAGGCCATCGCGATCGGGCACGACTGCGGTCACGGCCCGGGTGGCCATGCCAGCGAGGAGGCGTTCGACGCCTTCCTGCCCGGCGG
>DAIETC010000085.1 GCA_027345905.1 Kineosporiaceae bacterium
TAGGCAGTGCGAACTCGAGATCAGCCCGACCGTCGACCGGGACGAGATCCGAGATTCGTTCTTCGTGTAGCTGGTCGTGTGCCCGAAGCTGCGCCCAGAGCGCGTCGTCGGGCCAGTCGACGTCCGGTGGGCACCTGGCGACGATGTTCGAGTGGTGTTCGTCGACCCTGGCGATGGCGGCGTGCCAAGCCCCGGCGTCCAGACCTTGCAGCGACACGCGAACCGTCCGGTCGAGGCGGGGGTCGCCGTGCATCACCTCGGCGTTGATGGTGCCGTTCCAGATCAGCACGTCCAGCGTGCCGTCGTCGTGGCGGGTCGCCCAGGCCTGCACGAGCACGTCGGCGCCGTCACCGTCGACGCGGCTCGCCAGGACCTCGTTCCCCAGCTGCGCCGCGAGGTATGCGGCCCAGTACCGGGGTTTGCGCAAGTTGCCGACGCTCAGCAGCCCAAAGCCGTTGTGGAACAGCCGTGGCGGCCTGCCCAGCTCTTCGAAGTGGTCGCTGACCACCCAGTACGCCAAGGCCGTCAGGCGCCCTTGGGCGGCCGCGTAGCCGCTCAGCACGAAGCAGGCTCCCAACACACCGTCGTGGATGGGGCCGAAGTGGGTGTGGCCCACTCCCCACTCGGTCCACCAGATCTGCGTGTCGCTCATGCCGGCCCGTTCCAGGACGGGCCGAAAGTCCAGGGGGTGGTTGCCGTAGGTGTGGGTGGACACGAAGTCCAGCGGGACGCCGGTTCGCCTCGCGTGCTCGACCAGCGCGTGCACCCATTCACTGGCCGCCGTTGCTGGGCCGCCGATGCGAAGCCGCGGGTCGACGCTCTGCAGGGCGCGGGCAGACTCGTCGTACAGCCGCAGGTACTCATCCTTGGTGCCGGACCAGAACACGACGAGGTTTGGTTCGTTCCAGACCTCGAAGGCCCAGCTCGCGACCTCGTCGATGCCGTACCTGGTGACGAGGTGCTGGGCCAGCTCCGTGACCAGGCGGCGCCACTGCGCCCAGTCCGCGGGTGGCGAGATGATGCCCCGGTAGGTGAACACGGTTTGCTGCGGGTCTCGGGCCATGGCCGCAGGCATGAACGACAGTTCCACCACCGGCCGGATGCCCATGGCGAGCAGCCGGTCGTAGATCGCGTCGATCCGCTCGAAGTCGAACGTCAACTGTCCGTCGAGCTCTCGTCGGGCCACTTGGTTGTCGTCGTGCAAGATGGCATGCGCCCGGACGAGGTCGACGCCGAGTTCGTCGTGCGCCCGCTGCAGCGCGGCGGCGAACTCCTGCGCGATGTCGTGCCCGTTCTGCACCTCGTCGATGCACAGCTGTGAGAGCCGTTCCGAGCCCACCATGTGCCACACCCGGTCGAGGCGGCCAACGACCGTGTCCGCGTCGATGCTGACAGTGACCGTGCCCGCGTCGCCCGTCCGCGTGCGGGACGTCACCGGCGCCGACCACTCGCCCGTCGCTCCGCCCTCACCTGCCGTCGCCGCCACGCGGTAGCGGTAGTCGACGCCATCGCTCAGCCCGGTGTCTGCGAAGACACACTGCGGGATGGCCGAGACGTCGCTACCGCCGTGGCTCAGCAGCACAGGTTCGCTCTGCGCGCCGTCGGCGCGTTCGATCAGGTAGCCGGCGGCGTCCGGGACCGCCGTCCAGGACAGCCGGACGTGCCCAACGGCAGGAACGGCCGCCAGGCCGGCCGGCGCCGGCAGGTCGATCGGCAACGCCGGCTGCGAAGGCTCCTCCAGCCGCCGGTAGATCCGCCGCTCCCAGTCCGAGCGCGCATCGCCGCCCGGCTGCTCGAGCGACGAGGTCATGACGTGGCTCCGGCTCTGACTCGAGCGCCACAGCCGCAGCTGCGTCGCAGGACGACTTCGGTCGAGAGCAGCACCGCCCGTCGGGCGCCATCAGGCTCGGCGACCCGCTCGAACAGCAGCCGCACCGCTTGCTCGCCGAGGTCGCGCATGGGTTGACGCACGGTGGTCAGGGCGGGGCGAACGTGCCGCGCCGCTGCGATGTCGTCGAACCCGGCGATGGCCATCTGGGCCGGGACGGGTATCCGGGCACGGCGCAGCGTGCTCAACGCGCCGATCGCCATCTGGTCGTTCGCAAAGACGACAGCTTCCGGGGGGCGCGGGGCGCGAAGAATCTCGTGCATGGCCAGCTCGCCACCGGACTCGGTGAAGCCACCCAGAGCCGCGGGAGCCTCGGGGATCGAGAGGCCGGCCTCTTTCAGAGCGTCACGGAATCCGGCGAATCGCTCCATGGAGTCCGGGGCGCGTTGCACACCGCCGACGAACGCGAGCTCGCGGTAGCCGTGACCCACGATCAGGTGGCTGGTAATCGCTCGGGCCCCGCCGCGGTTGTCGGCGGCGACGCCATCCATCCCACGATGGGCCGCCCGATCGGCCAGCAGGACCACGGGCACGCTGCGGCCGATCTGGTCCAGATCGCGCTTGGACAAGCTGCCCGCGAGGACGACGAGACCGTCGACCTTGCTGGCCACGGAGAAGACCAGGTCGCGCCCGGTCGCACACCGGCTACCCGCGATCAGGACCGCGTCGCCCATCGCGGTCGCCGCGCGCTCGGCGCCACGGATGATCTGGTCGAAGTAGAGCGGCGAGTCCTGGCCCGGTTCGTCGGTGTTGTCCAGATCGGGGAAGATCAGCCCGACGATGCCGGTGCGTCGCGAGGCCAGGCCGCGGGCCGAACCGCTCGGCACCCAGGCCAGCTCGCCGGCCGCCGCAAGCACGCGCTCACGCGTGGCCGCCGAGAAGCCGGTGCCGCCCTTCATGACGCGAGACACCGTGGCGGTAGAGACCCCGCTGCGGCGCGCAACATGGTAGATCGTCGCCATTGACGCCCTTCTGGATGCAGAACTACGTAAGCGCTGTCCTCAGTAAGCGCTTACGTAAGCACTTCCAACGGGGTACGTCAAGACCTTGAGGCAGATGACCTGGCTCAGTCTCGCGTGAGCTTGCGGTACGTGACCCGGTGCGGCCGGGCCGCGTCGGCACCGAGCCGGTCGAGCTTGTTGGCCTCGTAAGAGTCGAAGTTCCCCTCGAACCAGTACCACTTCGCCGGGTTCGCGTCGTCTCCCTCGTAGGCCAGGATGTGCGTCGCCACGCGGTCGAGGAACCACCGGTCGTGGCTGATGACGACGGCGCAGCCGGGAAACTCCAGCAGTGCGTTCTCCAGCGAACCCAGCGTCTCGACGTCCAGGTCGTTCGTCGGTTCGTCCAGCAAGAGCAGGTTGCCCCCCTGCTTCAGCGTCAACGCCAGGTTCAGCCGGTTGCGCTCGCCACCGGACAGCACCCCTGCCGGCTTCTGCTGGTCGGGGCCCTTGAAACCGAACGTCGACACGTAGGCCCGAGAGGGAATCTCGGTGTTACCCACCTTGATGTGGTCCAAACCGTCCGACACGACCTCCCAGACGTTCTTCCCGGGGTCAATGCCACCTCGGGCCTGGTCGACGTACGAGATGCTGACCGTGTCACCGACCCGCAGCGAACCGTCGTCCACCGGTTCGAGACCCACGATCGCCTTGAACAGCGTGGTCTTCCCCACGCCGTTGGGGCCGATGACACCAACGATGCCGTTGCGAGGCAACGTAAACGACAGGCCGTCGATGAGGATCCGATCGCCGAACCCCTTCTTCAGACGGTCGGCCTCGATGACCACGTTGCCGAGTCTTGGGCCGGCGGGAATCGTGATCTCCTCGAAGTCGAGCTTTCGGGTGCGTTCGGCCTCGGTGGCCATCTCCTCGTAGCGGGTGAGCCGCGCCTTGGACTTGACCTGGCGGCCCTTGGCGTTCGAGCGCACCCACTCCAGCTCATCCTTGAGCCGGCGGGCCAGCTTGGCGTCCTTCTTGCCCTGGACCTGCAACCGTTCCTGCTTCTTCTCCAGGTACGTCGAGTAGTTGCCCTCGTAGGGGTACGCGCGGCCTCGGTCCAGCTCGAGGATCCATTCTGCGACGTTGTCGAGGAAGTACCGGTCGTGCGTGACCGCCAGGACGGCGCCGGCGTACTGGCCCAGGTGCTGTTCGAGCCACTGGACGCTCTCGGCGTCCAGATGGTTCGTGGGCTCGTCGAGCAACAGCAGGTCCGGCTTTTGCAGCAGCAGCTTGCACAGCGCGACCCGCCGCCGCTCCCCTCCGGACAGCACGCTCACGTCGGCATCTGGTGGCGGGCAGCGCAACGCATCCATCGCCTGCTCGAGCTGAGAGTCCAGGTCCCACGCGTCGGCCGCCTCGATCCGCTCCTGCAACTGGCTCATCTCCTGCATCAGCTCATCGCTGTAGTCGGTGGCGAGCAGCGCGGCGATCTCGTTGTAGCGGTCGAGCACCGTCTTGATCTCACCGGCCCCTTCCTCGACGTTGCCGAGCACCGTCTTGGACTCGTTGAGCGCCGGCTCTTGCGCGAGCATCCCGACCGTGTAGCCCGCGGCCAGGGTCGCGTCCCCGTTGGAGGGCTGGTCCAACCCGGCCATGATGCGCAGCACCGTCGACTTGCCCGCACCGTTGGGGCCGACGACTCCGATCTTTGCGCCGGGCAGGAACGACAGCGTGACATCGTCGAGGATCACCTTGTCGCCGTGCGCCTTGCGGGTCTTGCGCATCGTGTAGATGAACTCAGCCATACCCGCAGACTATCGCCAGGGCGAGGGCCGGGACGTTGCTCGATCAGCCCACCCGCTCGCCGGCCGGCACCCGGTCGGCCGCCGAGACTTCGTCGGCACGTACCTCGTCGGCGCACACCGCGTTGGCCGCCGGTGCCGGCTTGGCGTAGCCATCGTTCGCCGCTTCCCGCGTCCAGTCTCGGGGCGGACGCGAGAAGGTCGCCCGGCCCCAGCGCAGATCGTGCCCCAGGGTGCGGACGACGAGATCGGCCTCGCGTCCGCTGCGCCCGTCCACCTCCCACTCCCGCATCGTCACGACGCCAGTGATCACGACGGGTTGACCCTTGACCAGGCTGGCCGCCGCGTTCAGGGCCAGGGTGTCGAAGCAGGCGACGTTCAGGAAGCTGGTGGGCCCATCGGCATAGCTGCCGTCGGGCTGGCGCTTTCGGGTGGTGGTGGCCAGCCGGAACGTCGTCCTTGGTTTACCGGTACTGCCCACCACGTGTTTCGGCTCGGTTGCCACGTTCCCGCTGACGCTCACGCTGATCTCACCCACGGTTCCTCCTGCCCGAAGCGCCGGCACTGTGCCGGCCACCCGAGGATCAGCGCTGGTGTCACCCACCTGCCACCACCACAGCAACATCTGTGGACGCTGGGACGACGAGCCTGGCTGTGCAGGACCGGACAACCGGCGTCCGGTCACGTGCGCGTTCCGCGTGCCTTCTTGGCGCGCTCTCGCCGGTTGAGTTCACCCAGGCCCGCTGCGTCCAGGTGAGCGCGCGTCTCGCGATGGTCGCGCAACACCGTCTCGACCGGCGCAAGGACTCGTTGCCGAGCGACCAGCTCGATCGATTGATGCAGGCGCCGACGTGCCCGGGCGGCACGCCGACTCGCTCCGACGCCCGCCATGGCACGTACGACGAGCCCAAGGACCGCGCCCAGCAGCAGGCCGCCCACAGCCAGGAGGGTCGGGACGGGGAGGACGCCCACGTAGGGCGTGCGCGGCTGCGGAAGCTGCAGCCATCCCGTGACGGCAACCGCGAGCAGCCAGCCCAGCCCGGCCGCGGCACTCACCGCCAGCACCGCCTGCACGGCACCCAAGAAGCGCCACCACAGCGCGGTGCGCGTGCCCAGGTCGGTGCCGAGCACAGCCTGGTCGAGGGCGTCGGCGAGGTCCTCCCCGGGGGGGCCAGCAGCCGCCCGGGCCGCGTCCTGCCAGCGCACCGGTAGCCCCTGGCCAGCGCGTTCACCCACCCGTCGGGTAGCCAGCTCGACACGTGAGCGGTGCGCCGGCGTCGCCCGCGGCAGCGTCGTCTTGGCCATCCGGGGCAGGCTCGCCCTGCGCTGCGGGCCCAGCCTGAGCCGGCGCAGCGGGTCGGGTCGAAGGCGGCGGCCCCACCGGGTGACGGGCCAGCCCGCCATCCCGACGGCTGAGCGCAGGTAGTCGGCCTGCACCGCCTGGACGACGGCCGGCACCCCGGCGG
>DAIETC010000095.1 GCA_027345905.1 Kineosporiaceae bacterium
CCCGAGGTGGCGGCGGCCTGCGCCGCGACCGGGGCCGCCCTCGTCACCCTCGAGCGCCACGGCGGACCCTCGGCGGCGCGCAACGCGGGCATCGCGGCAACCGAGCGGCGCTTCGTCGCCTTTATCGACGACGACGTCATGCTCGACGACCCCGCCGACGCCCTGGGACGGCTGCGCGGAGCCCTCGAGGACCCGCGCTTGGGCGCGGTGGCCCCCCGGGTGGTCGGCCCGCTCGGGCGCGGTCCGCGCGCCGGCTACGAGCACCGCCACGGGGCGCTCGACCAGGGCGGGTCCCCCGCACTCGTCGACCCCCGGGGACCGGTGAGCTTCGTGCCCAGCGCCTGTGTGCTCGTGCGCCGCGACGCGCTGGGCCGCGGGTTCGACCCGGCGCTCGCCATCGGCGAGGACGTCGATTTCGTCTGGCGCGTGCTCGACGCGGGCTGGCTCGTGCGCTATCTGCCCTCGGTCGTCGTGACCCACCCGGCCCGGCCGACCTGGCGGGCGTGGTGGCGCCAACGGCGCGTCTACGGGCTCACGAGCGCGCCGCTCGCTGAGCGCCACGCCGAGCGCCTCGCCCCGATCCGGGCCGACCGCTGGACCCTCGCGGTCTGGGGCGGAGTCCTCGCCGGATCGCCCTCGCTCGCGGCGTCGGTCCTCGCCCGGGCCCTCGACCGAGCCCGCCGGGAGCCGCTCGCCGGACTCGATCACCCCGAGCGGGTGGCCCTGGCGGCGACCTATCTGGCCCTCGAGCCGGTCGCGGACAGCTCCGGGCCGCGGCTGGTCGCGCTGCTGATCGGCGTGAACTTCGCGCCGTTGCTGACCTTGTGGGCCTCGCTGGCCACGCTGCTGTGGCGTGAGCGCTGCCGTGCAGGCGGGGTTGAGATCGCCTGGTGGCGATTCGCGGGTCGAGGACTGGCGCTCGTGCCGGCGCTGCTGGTCGCCTGCTGCGCCGCCCTGGCGCTCAGTGCCTGACCGACGCGCTCTGCTCGGCGAAGGCTCCCTCGAGGCGTTCGACCAGAGCGCGCAGCGAAGCGACCTCGCCGGCCCCGAGGGCCGGTTGCAGCCGCTGCAGCAGGACGGCCCCGCGACGGGCGCGCAGGTCGCGGACCAACGCCACCCCGGCCGGGGTCGGGCGCACGAAGGCCGAACGCCGGTCGGCCCGGTCCACCTCACGCAGCAGGTATCCCTCCCGTTCGAGGGCCGCAGCAAGACGCGACAACGTGGCCGCGCTCACCTGTTCCCTCGCGGCGAGGTCCCCCAGTCGGATCGAACCCGCGTCCACGACGCTGGCCAGCGCCGAGAGCATGCCGGGCCCCATGGGCGCGGCGACCTCGCGGCGGCTCCATCGAACCAGCTTGGTCAGAATCTGGTCGAGCCGGACTGCCAGCTCGACGTCAAGTGCCGAACCGGGCTGTGCCACAACGGGTTTGCTCATCGCACGCCGGCCAGCGCGTCGGCGTCCTGCCTGGTCGCCTCGGTGCTCGGTGGGGTCCGACGACCCCCGGCGAAGTAAGACGCCAGCGCACCGACCAGCATCATGGCGGCCGCCACGATGAAGACGAAGACCAGGCCGTCGTGCAGCGGTCCGGAGATCAGTTCGGGGAAGAACCGAGTGCCCGTCAGCGCGCTGCGGTTCACCGCCGGCAGCGCAGCCAGGACGCCGGATGGTTGCAGCAGCGTCTGAAGCGGGTTGAACCCCAAGAACGCGGCGAACAGGCTACCCACCGGCGGCAGCGACGCGACCTGCGTGGCGATCGCGGACGGGACGCCTTGCGAGCGCAGCCCGGCGGACAGCGCGTGCGGCAGCGACGAGACCAGCCCGACGACCATGAGCGAGAAGAAGATGCCGATGGACAGAGCCGAACCGGAGTTGAAGAAGGTGCCCCGCATGCCGGCCGCCGCCCCGCGCTGCTGCGCCGGCACGCTGTTCATGATCGCCGTCGCGTTCGGCGAGGAGAACAGCCCGGAGCCCACCCCGTTGAGCGCGATGATCACAGCGAACAGCCAGTACGGGAAGTCCACCGGCAGCAGGGCCAGCATCACGAAGGATGCGGCGACGACGAGCAGGCCGCCCACCGCGAAGGGCCTGGCGCCGTACCGGTCGGACAACCAGCCCGATACCGGGCCCGCCAACAAGAAGCCGGCACTGAGCGGCAGCAGGTAGATGCCCGCCCACAGTGGCGTGCTCGCGTAGTCGAAGCCGTGCAGCGGCAGCCACACACCCTGCAGCCAGATGATCAGCATGAACTGCATACCGCCGCGACCCATGCTGGCCAGCAGCCCGGCCAGATTGCCCAGGCCGAAGGCCCGGATCCGAAACAGGCTCAGCTGGAACATCGGGTCGGGCACACGGGTCTCGATGACGGCGAAGAGGACGAGCAGCGCCAGGCCTGCGAGCAGGGCGCTGATGACCCAGGGGTTCGTCCACCCCATGGAGTGAGCGCCATACGGCTGGATTCCGTAGGTGATTCCCGCCAACAGCACGCTGACGCCCAGCGCGAACGTGAGGTTGCCCGCAAGGTCCAGGGCGGCGTGCCGGCGTACCTGGTTGTCGTGCAGTGAGCGGTAGGACCACAGCGTGCCCCCGACGGCGACGGGCACGCTGACCCAGAAGACAGCTCGCCAGTCCAACTCGGACAGCACACCACCAAGGACGAGCCCGATGAAGGATCCAGCGATTGCCGCGATCTGGTTGATCCCGAGCGCCAGACCCCGCTCGGCGACCGGGAAGGCGTCGGTGAGGATGGCAGTGGAGTTGGCGAACAGCATCGCGCCGCCCACTCCTTGCACGACCCGCCACAGGATCAGCCACCACGCTCCAGCCCCGGCGTGCAGGGGGTCGAGCGAGAGCGCTATCGAGGCCACGGCGAGCACCACGAAGCCGATGTTGTAGATGCGCACCCTGCCCATCAGGTCGCCGAGGCGACCGAAGGTCACGACGAAGACGGCCGTAGCCAGCAGATAGCCCATGAGCATCCACAGCAGGTAGCTGACGTTGCCCGGCCCGAGCGGGCTCAGGCCGATCCCGCGGAAGATCGCCGGCAGACTGATGATCACGATCGAGGAGTTGATGGTCACCAGCAGCATCCCCATCGTCGTGTTCGACAGGGCGATCCACTTGTACTGCGGATGCGTCGCGTGGAAGAGGCTGGTGGCCGTGCGGGTGCTGGGGCTCATTGCCCCAATCTACCAGATACTTGCTTGCTGCTAAGCAACTACCTTTCGAGGGCCTGCTCGAGATCCGCCATCAGGTCGTCGGGGTGCTCCAACCCCACCGACAGGCGCACCACGCCATCGGTGATCCCCACCGCGCGCCGCCCGGCCTCCCCGAGCCGTCGGTGGGTCGTCGTCGCCGGGTGCGTGATCAGCGACTTCGCGTCCCCGAGGTTGTTCGAGATGTCGATGCAACCAAGCGCGTCCAGCATCGCGAAAGCCGCCTGCTTGCCGCCGTCCAGCTCGAAGGTCACGACCGTGCCACCGCCGGACATCTGCTCACGGGCCAACGCGTGCTGCGGGTGAGAGTCCAAGAAGGGGTAGCGGACCTGCAGGACGCGCGGGTGCTCCTGCAGGCCGCGGGCGATGCCCAGTGCCGACGCGCTCTGGCGCTCCACGCGCAGCGACAGCGTCTCCAGGCCCTTGAGGAGCACCCAGGCGTTGAAGGGGCTGAGCGATGGACCGGTGTGCCGCATCAGCGTCTGCACCGGCCCGTCGATGAACTCGCGTGAACCCAGGACGGCGCCGCCTAGGGTGCGCCCCTGCCCGTCAAGGTGCTTGGTGGCGCTGTAGACCACCACGTCCGCGCCCAACCGCAACGGGCGTTGCAGCAAGGGGGTCGCAAAGACGTTGTCCACGACCACGGTCGCCCCCGCCGCGTGGGCGAGGTCGCAGACCGCCGCGACGTCGACGAGTTCTTGCATCGGGTTGGACGGAGTCTCGAAGAAGACGGCGGCCGCTGGTGTCGCGAGGGCAGCGCGCCACTGCTCGAGGTCGGCACCGTCGACGAACTGCGTCGTCACACCCAGGCGCGGCAAGATCTCGTCCAGGATCACGAAGCACGAGCCGAACAGGCTGCGCGCCGCCACGATCCGATCGCCGCTGGACACCAGCGCCGCCAGGGCAACCCAGACGGCGGCCATCCCGCTGGCGGTCGCGAAGCATGCAGGGGCGTCCTCGATCAGCCGCAGCCGTTCCTGGAACCCCGCGACAGTCGGATTGCCGTAGCGCGAGTAGATGAACCGGTCGACGTCGCCCGCGAAAGCGGCTTCGGCGTCCGCTGCCGTGGCGTAGACGAAACCAGACGTCAGGAACAGGGCCTCGGCGGTCTCGTCAAACCCCGAGCGCGTCAGACCGCCACGCACGGCCAGCGTATCCGGCCGCCATTCCTGGTTCACAGCGGCTGGACTCTCGCGACGCTCGGCTGCGCCAGCACGACGGCCTGGGCGCACACGAGCGTGCCCTCACGCACGGCCACCGCCGGGCCGCCATACAGCTCGTAGC
>DAIETC010000111.1 GCA_027345905.1 Kineosporiaceae bacterium
GACCCGGCGCGGAGGAATCCCCGGCACCATGGCCATGGGCGTCTCGCCGAGTCGTCAGGAGACTTCGACCCCCCAACAGCAGCAGCAGCGCCGCGGCGACGAATGACGCCGCGTTCATCCCCGCCGCGAGGGCGGTCCCACCCCAGGCGACCAGGACGCCGGCCAGCAGTGGCCCGCCGATGCCCGCCACTTGCATGGATACTCCGCGCAGCGAGTTCGCAGCGGGAAGAACGTCGCGGTCGACCAATTCGGGGATCGCCGCCGTGTAGGCCGGCAAGAAGAACGCACTCGCGAGCCCTAGAACCACCGCTGCCGCGGCCACCCCCACCACGGTCAAGTCCTCGGTGAGGAGCAGAACCGCTACCGAACCGACGGCTGCTGCCCGCACGAGGTCGGCGACCACCATCACCAACCCCCGGCTGTTCCGGTCCACGACAACGCCGGCCGCCAGCAACGCCATGATCTGTGCGACGCTAAATGCGGTCAGCACCGCGCTCAGCGATCCGGCGCCCCCGCCGCGCTCGAGCACCACGAATGGCAGCACCGCCGCGTACGCCCGGTCTCCCAAACTGGACAGCGTCTGTCCGGCCCATAACGGCGGCGAAAGCTCGAGCCCGCAGCGGCCCGAGCAACGCGGGCACGGATCCGCCTCTCCTCACCGTCGAAGTCGCTTTCCGAGAAGCCGCACAAGCGCGACTGTAGGGGCCAGGCGGGTACCCTGACCGCTACAGCGATCGCCGCAAACGGTCAGACGAAGTCCGGGACGCGTCAGATCGCGCCGGTGACGCCTACACCCTGAGCACGGTCCTAGCCTGCGGTTGCGGGTGGAGGCGAGCTGGAGCTCAGGGCTCGGCGCTGAACAGGGCCGCAAGGAACCGGGTGACGGCGTAGAGAAACGCGCCGACGAACAAAACCGCGTAGGCGTGCAGCTGCAACGGGGTCACCGGATGGCGGACGCCGGCCCGCACCTGCTCGGCCAGTGCGGGTGCTCCGAGCATGGCGCCCACGCGCCAGGCCACCAGCGCAACCAGCACCGCCAGCAGCGGCGCAGCGGCGGCGCCCACCGCGGGCCGGTGCCGGGACCGCAGCGCCATGAGCACTGCGGCCAACACGCCAGTGGCACCGGTGATCACGGCGAACAGTCCGTCCTGCGTGACCTGCAGCTCCTGATGCCCGCTCAGATACACCCCGCCCCGGACGACGTCGGTGCGGGCCACCGGAGCCACAGACCACCACAGGGCGCCGAGCAGCACGCCTAGTACGACGGCAAGGGCCAGCCACATCCCGACCGCTCGCAGGAGGCCCATCACGTGCCCTGCGGCGCTGCTGCCGCGACCCGGGCCTGAGTCCCGGCCCGAGTCCCGACCTGAGTCCCGACCTGAGTCCCGGCCCGAGTCTCGGCCCGAGTGCAGCAGTCGCGTGGTGAGGGACGTCACCTCCCGATCCTAGGCGGACTGGCCAAGCAGACGGGGCCAGCCCCGGTCGCCTCAGCTCAGCCGACCAGGCACGCGGGCCCGAGCAGCGCCTTCAGGTCGGCGAACAGGGCTGGGCAGGCGAGCACTCGCAGCCCGTCGTCCAGGCGCATCACCGTGGACTTGCCGGCCTGGGTGAGTCGCAGGTGCACCTCGGTCAAGCCCGGGTGGGTCGCCAGGACGTCCTTGAGCCGCTCGGCCACCGGCGGCGTGCAGCGCGCGAGCGGCAGCGCGATGACCACCGGACCGCGCGGCCCTTCGCTCACGTCGGGAATGCTCAGCTCGGTGGCGTGCAGGGTCGGCACCTCTTCGCGCCGGTTGAGCCGGCCCCGCACCACCACGACGAGGTCCTCGGCCAGCACCGTCGAAACGGCCAGGTAGGTCTGCGGGAAGAACAGCGCGTCGATCGATCCCTCGAGGTCTTCGATGGTGGCGATCGCCCACGGGTTGCCGTTCTTGGTCATCTTGCGCTGCAGACCGCTGATCATGCCGGCGATCTTCACGCTGGAGCCGTCGGGGCGGGCCTCGTCGGCCAGCAGTTGGGCGATGGAGCAGTCGGCCGCGCCCGAGAGCACGTGCTCGATGCCAAACAGCGGGTGGTCGCTGACGTACAGGCCCAGCATGTCGCGCTCGAAGGTGAGCTTCTCGCGCTTGTCCCACTCGCCGTGCGGGACGGGGGGTAGCACCGCCAGGTCGATGGACCCCTCACCGCCGAAGTCGCCGAACAGCGAGTCCTGGCCCTGCGCCTGCTTGCGCTTCTCCTCCACCAGGGAGTCGACGTAGACCTCGTGCACCCGGACCAGCCCTCGGCGGGAGTGCCCCAGGGAGTCGAAGGCGCCGGCTTTCACCAAAGACTCGATGGTGCGCTTGTTGCACACGAGGGCCGGCACCTTGCGCAGGAAGTCCTCGAACGAGCCGTAGCGGCCCTTTCGCTCGCGGGCCTCGACGATGCCCTCCACGACGTTCGCGCCGACGTTGCGGATCGCCGTCAGGCCGAACCGGATGTCGGTGCCGACCGGGGTGAAGTCGGCGGCCGACTCGTTCACGTCCGGTGGGAGCACCTTGATGCCCATCCGGCGGCACTCCGCCAGGTACAGGGCCGACTTGTCCTTGTCGTCGCGCACGCTGGTCAGCACCGCGGCCATGTACTCGGCCGGATAGTTGGCCTTCAGGTACGCCGTCCAGTACGACACCAGCCCGTACGCCGCACTGTGCGCCTTGTTGAACGCGTAGTCCGAGAAGGGGACCAGCACGTCCCACAGGGCCTTGACCGCTGGCGCCGAGAAACCGCGGGCGGTCATGCCCGCCTCGAAGCCGACGTACTCGGCGTCCAGCACCTCGCGCTTCTTCTTGCCCATCGCCTTGCGCAGCAGGTCGGCCTTGCCCAGGGAGTACCCCGCGAGCTTTTGCGCGATGAGCAGCACCTGCTCCTGGTAGACGATCAGGCCGTAGGTGGCGCCCAGGATCTCTTCCAGCGCCTGCTCGAGCTCGGGATGAATCGGGGTGATCGGCTGCAGCCCGTTCTTGCGCAGGGCGTAGTTCGTGTGCGAGCCGGCGCCCATCGGCCCGGGCCGGTAGAGGGCACCGACGGCCGAGATGTCCTCGAAGCGGTCCGGCTTCATCAACCGCAGCAGCGAGCGCATCGGGGTGCCGTCGAACTGGAAGACGCCCAGGGTGTCGCCGCGGGCCAGCAGCTCGAAGGTCACCGGGTCGTTCAGGTCCTTGCTCAGCTCGTCCAGGTCGATCGTGATGGCGCGCGCGGCCTGCACGTTCGCGAGTGCGTCGTCCAGGATCGTCAGGTTGCGCAGGCCCAGGAAGTCCATCTTGACCAGGCCGAGGGCCTCGCAGCTGGGGTAGT
>DAIETC010000137.1 GCA_027345905.1 Kineosporiaceae bacterium
GTGTGGCAGGAGCTCAGCTGGCCGATGGAGTACCCGCTGTCCCAGAACGAGATGTCCTTCCTGCTGCCGCACTTCCTGAAGGACGGCCGCGGCCGGCTGGACACCTACTTCATCCGCGTCTACAACCCGGTCTGGACAAACCCGGACGGGCTGTCCTGGATGGAGGTCCTCACCGACGAGCAGAAGGTCGGCTCGTTCGTCGCCCTTACGCCCACCTGGAACGAGTCGGCGTACCTGGCCGACTGGGTGTTGCCGATGGGGCACGCCTCGGAACGGCACGACACGCACTCCTACGAGCAGTACGACGGTCAGTGGCTGGGCTTTCGCCAGCCGGTGCTGCGTGCCGCCCGCGAACGCCTCGGTGAGACGATCACGGACACCCGGCAGGTCAACCCGGGTGAGGTGTGGGAGGAGAACGAGTTCTGGATCGAGCTGTCCTGGCGGATCGACCCGGACGGCAGCCTCGGCATCCGCCAGTACCACGAGTCGAGGGCGAACCCCGGCCAGAAGCTGTCGGTGGACGAGTACTACAGCTGGATGTTCGAGAACTCCGTTCCCGGACTGCCCGAGCGTGCCGCGCAGGAGGGTTTGACGCCCTTTGAGTTCATGCGCCGCTACGGCGCCTTCGAGATCGCCAAGGGCCAGGGCGCGCAGTTCGCCAGCGAGGTGCCGCAGGAGGAGCTCGCCGGACTGAACGTGACCCCCCGCGGCCGCGTCTACACCACGACGGCCGCCCCGGCCAGCAACAACATCGTGCCGCGCGGCGCCCCGGAGCCGGACGAGTCCGGACGCCGGGCCGTGGGCGTGCAGGTGGACGGCGTCGTCCGCCGTGGGTTCCCGACACCGTCGGGAAAGCTGGAGTTCTACTCCTCGACCCTGGCCAACTGGGGCTGGCCCGAGCATGCGGTGCCTGGCTACATCAAGAGCCACGTGCACCCCGAGGCGATGGCGCCGGACCAGATGGTGCTGCTGTCCACCTTCCGGCTGCCCACGCAGATCCACACCCGTTCGGCCAACTCCAAGTGGCTGGACGAGCTGGCGCACACCAACCCGGTGTGGATCCACCCCACGGACGCGGCACGGCTGGGCGTGGCCCACACCGGCGACCTGCTGCGGGTGCAGACCGACATCGGGCACTTCGTCGCCAAGGCGTGGATCACCGAGGGCATCCGTCCGGGGGTGGTCGCCTGCAGCCACCACATGGGCCGCTGGCGCCCGTCCAACCAGAAGGCCGGCGCGGGCGGCATGATGGCGACCGTCGACCAGAAGCACGAGGGTGACAGCTGGAACATGCACAAGGTGAAGTCGGTCGGTCCCTACGCCAGCAGCGACCCGGACAGCCAGCGGATCTGGTGGAGCGACACCGGCGTGCACCAGAACCTCACCTTCCCCGTGCACCCCGACCCGATCTCGGGCATGCACGCCTGGCACCAGGCGGTCCGGGTCACGCCGGCGCAGCCGGGCGACCAGGCAGGGGACATCAGCGTCGACACCGCCAAGGCCCGCGAGGTGTACGCCCAGTGGTTGGCGATCAGCCGTCCCGCCGGGCAGGTGTCCCCCGACGGTCTGCGTCGGCCCACCTGGCTGATGCGGCCCCTGAAGCCGACCCGCGACACCTTCGCCATCCCGGGGGCCTGAGCCTTGCCGGCGCCGGGCCAGGAGTCCTCGACCATGACGCAGGATCAGCGAGCCCCTGGTTCGGAGGGCAGGTGGGAGCTGGTCCGTTCGCTGGGCGCGCTGGCCTTGACACCCCCCGCCGAGGTGTCGGCGTTGTGGCCGGCGCTGGCGTTGCCGGCGCCGTCCGGCGCCGAGTACACCGAGGTGTTCGTGCTCAGCGCGCCGCCGCACGGTGCGATCCACCTGGGTCCCGAGGGCAAGCTGGGCGGCGAGGGACTGGATCGGATCGCCGGGTTCTGGCGGGCCATGGGCCTTACCGCCCCCACGGACTCCGACCATCTGGGCACGTTGCTCATGCTGTACGCCGAGCTCGGTGAAGCCGAGGACGGCGCCAAGGGCGAGCGTGCTCGAGAGCAGATGCACCGCGCCAGGGTGGCCTTGTTCCACGAGCACATCTGGAGCTGGGCGCCCGGCTACCTGCAGGCAGTGACCGGGTTGCAGGTCAGCGCGCTGACCGGTTGGGCGCAGCTGAGCGACGAGGTGCTGCGCGCCGAGTACGGCGAGCTTGGCGACCCGGTGACCCTGCCGCTCGCCATCCGGCTCGCGCCCGAGCCACTGGGCACTGACCACACGCTCGACGAGACCCTGGACGCGCTCGTGGCACCGATCCGGTCGGGTTTCGTGCTGACCCACCGCGACCTGTCGATCTGCGCCGGCCAGGCCGGGGTGGGTCTGCGCCGCGGTGAACGGCGGTTCGCGCTGCGTGCGATGCTGGAACAGGACGCGCCGGGCACCCTGGCGTGGCTGGCCGAGCACGCGCAGTCGTGGTCCGGTCACCACAGCCGTCCGGGGGCAGGGAGCGTGGGTGGCTGGTGGGCGCAGCGGGCCGCGTACAGCGCGCGGATCCTGCGGATCATGGCTGACCAGGGCCAGCAGCTGCGTACTGGCACAGGCTAGGACTGAGATGAGGGACAGCTGTGCGCATACCGGGCCGTGAGGCCCCTGACCTGAGCGCCGTGCGGGCTGCCGTTGGCCAGGTGCTCGATCCCGAGCTGGATCATCCCCTGGGCGCGTTGGGCATGGTCGGTCCGGTGACCTCAGGTCGCGGTGGCCGAGTGAACGTCGAGATCACCTTGACGACGACGGGCTGCCCCATGACCCAGCGGTTGAGCGACGACGTCACCGCGGCGGCGTCGTCCGTGCTCGGCAGTCGGCCGGTGGACGTCTCGTTCACGGTCATGCCCGAGACCCAGCGGCGCGCGCTGGCGGCCGAGTTCTTGGCCGCCCGCCCGGCGAGCGCCGACCTGGCCACCGAGGTGTACGCCGTGGCCAGCGGCAAGGGGGGCGTCGGCAAGTCCAGCGTGTGCGCCAACCTGGCCGTCGCGCTGGCCAAGCAGGGCAAGCGCGTCGGGCTGCTGGACGCCGACGTCTGGGGCTACTCGGTGCCGCAGCTGTTCGGCGTGCAGCGCAGCCCGATCGCGATGTATGAGACGATGCTCCCGGTCCAGGCGTACGGCGTACGGCTGATGTCTCTCGGTTTCTTGGTCGAGGACGGGACGCCGATCGTCTGGCGGGGGCCGATGTTGCACAAGGCCTTGACCCAGTTCGTGCACGACGTGCACTGGGGTGAGCTGGACGTCCTGTTGCTCGACCTGCCACCTGGCACCGGTGACGTCACGCTGTCGGTGCTCGAGCTGCTGCCCGAAGCTGCGCTGCTGGTGGTGACCACCCCGCAGCAGGCGGCCCGCACCGTGGCCAGCCGGGTCGGGGTGATGGCCCGCGACGTGCACATGCCGCTGGCCGGCGTCATCGAGAACATGTCGGAGCTTGTCTGCGCCGACTGCGGCGGCCGCACCGCGTTGTTCGGTTCCGGCGGCGGCCAGCAGCTCGCCGACGAGCTGTCGGTGCCGTTGTTGGGGCAGGTGCCGTTGGACGCCGCCTTGCGCGAGGCGGGAGACACCGGGATCCCGGTCGTGGCCGGCGCGCCGCAGAGCCGGTCGGCACTGGCCCTGACCGACGTCGCTGCGGCGCTGCGCCCGGTACGTCGTCCGTTGGCCGGTCGCCCGCTCGGACTGACCCCGGTCAGCCGCGGATAGGCAGTGCAGCTCAGCCCGCGCGTTCCGGACCTCGGCGCGCTCGAGGTGCTGCTGGCCGTTGCGCACACCGGCAGCCTGAATGGTGCGGCCCGCCAGGTCGGCGTGAGCCAGCAGGCGGTCTCGGCGCGCATGTCCTCGATCGAGGCACAGACCGGCGTCCAGCTGCTGACGCGCTCGATGCATGGGTCCACCCTCACGCCCGCTGGCGTGGTCGTCGCCCAGTGGGCGGCCCGGCTGCTCGACGTCGCCGGCGAGCTGGACGCCGGTCTGGCGGCCCTGCGCCACGACCGGCAAGCGCGGGTCCGGGTCAGTGCCAGCCTGACGATCGCCGAGCATCTGCTGCCGGGGTGGCTGGTGTCGCTGCAGGCCGCCGCCCGTACCCGCGGACAGGTGGCGCCGGACGTCGTCCTGACCGCGACCAACAGCGAGACCGTGATGAGCCAGGTGCGCGCGAACGGCGCCGACCTGGGCTTCATCGAGGGTCCGGGGCGGCCGACGGACCTGCGCAGCCAGGTGATCGGGCACGACACGCTGGTTCTCGTGGTGCCCCCCGGTCATCCCTGGGTCCGTGAGCAGCGCACGGTCAGCGCGGCGCAGCTCAACGAGCTGGCGCTGGTGACCCGAGAGGAGGGCTCGGGGACGCGAGAGGCGTTGTCCCGAGCGCTCGCTGCAGCCTTGGGGGAGCACAGGGGACGCCAGGCTGCGCCCGCGATGGCCTTGTCAACCACCTCGGCCGTGCGGGCCGCCGTCCTGGCCGGGGCGGGACCAGCGGTGCTCAGCGAACTGGCTGTCGCCGACGATCTCGCGGCCCACCGGCTGGCGCACGTGCCGGTCAGCGGTGTCGACCTCAGCCGCGAGCTGCGGGCAGTCTGGCTGGGCCCACGCCACCCACCGGCCGGCGCCGTGCGGGACCTGGTCGCGCACATCCTCAGCCGCCCCCGAGCCTCCCGCCGCGCATGAGGCAGGGTCATCGGTGTAACAGCTGCCCCGCTCCGGCAACCTGCGGCCGCAGGCCGAGGGCCAGGAGGATTGCACGCGCCGTGGCGGTCGTGGCGGTGACCACCGGCAACCCCAGCTCGTCCTCGACAGACTGCACCACCGGCAGTGAGGGCATCTGAACACATGCCGACAGGACAAGTGCGTCGACGCCGGTGAGGTCCAGACGGCGGGCCTGCGCAACAAGGCTGTGCGGATCCACCTCAGCAATGGCGTGGCTGTCGGCCAGCCCCAGGTTGATCTGACCCACTACCTCGATCCCGTTCTCGAGGAGAAAACGGTTGAGGAGGTGGGCCAGTGGTTCGACATAAGGCGAGATGACGGCCGCCTTTTGAGCGCCAAGGGCCCGCAGTGCCGCGATGAGCGCGCCGGCGGTGGAGACGACGGGGGCCAACCCGGCGTGTGCCGCGGCCGCGGCCGCGACGCGGCGCTGCACGCCCAGGTAGTCGCCGCCGGAGCCGATAACCGCCACGAGGCAGGTGAACGCCAGGGCGTCACATTGGGCGTCGGTCAGCTCCAGAGCGCAGCGTTCGCTCATCGCTGCGAGGGTCAGGGCGTTCGCCAAGCTCAACTGCGCCGTCCGCATCCTGCTGGAGTGAAAGGTAAAGGTGTCCGTGCCCTCCTGCGCCCGCAGCAGCGCCGGGATCTCGGTCTCGACAGTCGTGTTCGAGCTGGGGACGATCAGGCCGACCCGGTGGTTGCGAGTAATCGGGTCGCCGACCGCGGCACTGAGCCGAAGCAGGCGTCGAATGCGTGGCGAAGGGTGCGAGAGCATCAAGTGCTGACCGGGGTTGAGGCGTCGGCGGGCTCCCGTGAGCGCCGCCAGCCCGGGCAGGTCGACGAAGTTCAATCGCTGCAGGTCGACGACGACCAGTGGCGTCCCGGTCGTGGCCGCGTCTTCGATGGCCTGGCGAACGGCGGGCGAGGAGGCGGCGTCCAGGGTGGCTGGGACGTAGACCACCGCCGGGTCGGCAGCCGGCAAGTATCGGTCGCGACGGTCCTGGGTGGACGCTCTGCTCATGGTCTGGCCTCCTTGCCCGGGCTGTGGCCTCGGGGCGGCCCGCGGATGCTGCCCCAACGTCGCAGCCTGGCGCGGGCGCCTTGGGTAAACCTTGCGCGCGC
This sequence comes from Kineosporiaceae bacterium, assembly GCA_027345905.1. Classification (GTDB taxonomy): domain Bacteria; phylum Actinomycetota; class Actinomycetes; order Actinomycetales; family Angustibacteraceae; genus DAIETC01. The sequence goes on from DAIETC010000137.1 coordinate 5,832, forward strand.
AGGTGCCCGGAGTGGGCGATTCGTCACTAGGGGGCAAAGGCAACTTCAAGAAAGTGCCTGCACGCGGATCGGGCCCGGGTTATGCTTCCCACGCGGCTCTCGTGGGGGGCCGTTGGTAACCGGTGGCGGTGAAGCAGATGAGGATCGACGTCTGGGGGACGCTGCGGATCCACACGCCCACGCAGGTCGTCACCGGACGCGACTTTCCCGGCATCAAGCCCAAACAGCTGCTCGAGATCCTGGTCGCCGAGCGTGGGCACATCGTCTCGAAACTGCGGCTGGCGGACCTGCTCTGGCCCGACGCCCCGGGGAATGATCATGTGGCCACCTTGGAGACCTACGTATCGGTCGCCCGACGAACCATCCAGCCTGGCGTTCGGGCCCGCGACTCGGTGATCGTGACCGAGCCGGGCGGCTACCGGTTGGACGCCGATCGCACCACCCTGGACCTGGAGGAGTTCGACCGGTTGGTGCGTGAGGCGGCGGAACTGTCGCCGCTGGACGCACTTGCAGCCCTGAACACCGCCCTGGCACTCATCCGCGGGCCAGCCTTCGAGGACGAGCCCTACGCCGACTGGACCGAACCGCTGCGGGCCAGCTGTGCTCACAAGCACGTGCAGGTACTTGTCGACGCCGGCCGGCTCTCGCTCGTCACCGGCGAGGCCGTAGAAGCCCTCGCGCTGGCCGAGCAAGCGGTCGCAGCCGACCCCTTCGCCGAGGCGGCTTACCAGATCCTGATGACGGCCTCCTACGCGCTGTGGCGTCAGGAGGACGCACTGCGGGCATTCGAGCGTTGCCGGAAGCTGCTGGCGGACGAGCTTGGTGTCGACCCGATGGGCGAGACCGTGGCCCTGCACATGGCGATCCTGCGTCACGAGGACGTCGCTGGCCTCATGCCCCGCCCGCCCGCGGGCAAGGTCCGTGCGATCACGACGAAGGCTGAACCGGCGAGCGAACTGATTGGACGCAGGAGCGAGCTGGCGACCTTGGAGGCGGCCCTCGCCCAGGGTCTTGGCGGACGGTTCACGCTTCTGCTCGTGGTTGCGGACTCCGGCATGGGCAAGACCCGTCTGGCCGAGACGCTGATCGAGCGGGCGACGGTTCCCGTCGGCGTCAATCGCTGCTCGGACCTAGAAGCAGAGTTGCCGTACGTCGCCTTGTCGCTCGCGCTCCTGCCGCTGTGCGGGGCGTCGGGTACCGGCCCCATGCCGCTGGTCCGAGAGCTGCTCCGCCGGGCGGACCTGGCGCAGCCATTCGACGAGTTCGCCCGCATGCGGGTCATGGAGTCCCTCGCCGACGTCGTGCAAGATCTCAGTCCGTTCCTGCTCGTCCTCGACGACGTCCACTGGGCCGATGCGCAGACCGTCGCCGCGTTGGGGTACCTGAAACGACGGTGCCCGAACGCCCCCGTCGTCATCTTGTTGACCTGTAACCGGGCCGACCTGGATCGCCAGCCGGTACGGAACCTGCAGACCGACCTGCGGATCGACCTGGACGAGCTGACCGAAACTGAGCTGGCGCCCTTCGGCGCTGAGGCCTACGCGGCGACCGGTGGGCACCCGATGTTTCTGGCCGACTGGTTGCAGGCGCGTCAGGAAGGTCTTAACGCCGGCTTCACCCCCGCGCTACGGGAGCGGATCGTGACTCAGTGCTGGCATCTGGGCCCGCAGGCCTACCGGTTGCTGACGGTGGCCGCCGTCCTGGACGAGCCGTTCTCCGCCTCAGTCCTCGGCCAGGTCGTCGGCGTGGACCAAGACATCTGCGACGAGCTGGACCTGCGGGTGGCCGACCGGCTACTCGTTTCGTCTGGCGAGGGCTTCTCCTTTCGGCACAGCCTGGTGCGCCGGATCCTGGCCGAGACGTTCTCACCCGCTCGCCATGCCCAGCTGCGGGCGAGCGCGAACAGCATCACACGGGGCAACCCGCTGCGACGTCGTACCGACGCCGGTGGTGAGCCGAGCGCCAGCGGGCACCTGATGGAACTTGGGATCGGACCGCAGGTGGCCCGCGCCGAGGCGCCGGCCGGCATCGGGTGGAGCCCGTTGTCGTGGAGCGACCCGATCGACTTGCCTTCCCCGACATCCTTCGCCCAGTCAGCGCACTTCCAGGGGCGGGTCGTGCGCGGGTGATGGCGAGGGGCTCGGGCGAGGTGGCCACCACCGCAGCCGGACCAGGCCACTGATATCGGCCTCGGGCACCGGGCCGAACGAACGTGAGTCGATCGACGTCGGCCGGTTGTCGCCCAGCAGGAACACCGTGCCCTGGGGAACCTCGACCGGCCCGAAGTAGACGCTGTCCATCAGCCGAAGGTCCACATACGGCTCGGCCACCAACCGGCCGTTCACGTACAGGACGCCGTCCTCGATCGCGACGGTGTCTCCGCCCACGCCGAGCACCCGTTTGAGCATGCTTTGCCGCGCACCCGGGACCTTCGCGGTGACCACGTCCATGCGGTGTGGCCGGAACATGCGAGGGGTGAGCTTGTCGACGACAACTTGGTCGCCGGGCGCAAACGTGGGAGCCATGCTCGCGGACCCAACGCGCATCGGTTCGGCGACGAACAGCAAGGCCAAGAGGAGCAGCAGTGCCGCTACCGGGCCGAGCCAGTGTGCTCGCGCAGCGGTCCTCGTGGGTTTGGCAGCCGTCAGCCCGCTCACAGCGACCCGCTCAGCCGCAGGCCGACGGCGAGCAGCGCGAGCGCGAACAGCGCGTTTGTCGTGCCGCGGCGCCAGCGGGCGTCCAGGCGGGTGACGAGCACGGCGACCAGCGCCAGCTCGGCGAGCAGCGCCGTCAGATCGAGCAACCCAACGGTTTCCGGGCCCCCAAGATGCGCAGGTTCTGCCGCTTCGGCGGCGGGCGGGACGAATCCTGAGACTCGACTCCACACGTAGACCCCGATCACGGTGACGTTGCCCCACAGTCCGAGGAACAGCACCGGCGACGTGGCATGCCAGGCCAGAAGTACCCCGCAGATCGCCTGCGCGGCAGCGACGACGAGGAAAAAGACGCCATAGACCCACCACAGGGCCAGGTGCTCGCCGGCGATCCCTGCATGAATGCCGCCCGCCAGGAGCGAGAGGGCGCTCGCGAACGGCAGCTGAGCGGACGTGCCCGGTGCCGGTCCCTCATCGAAGTGCACCCTGGCGTCCGAGCGCGTGCGGGCTGCCCTCACAGCTCGGCCTCTGGTAAAGCCGTGCACGGCTCGTCGAGCGGGCTCTCGCCGCGGACTTGCGAGCCAACAGGTGGGAGTACCTCGAACTGGGTCATCATGTCGTGGTCTTCGTGAACGAGATTGTGACAGTGGATCATGTACCGGCCGCGCCCTTCGAAACGGGCCAGGATTCGCACGGTCTCCTTCTCTCCGACGTAGACCACGTCCTTGGGGCCTTGCTCGTGCGGCATGGCCGGGGCTCCGTTGCGGTCGAGAATCCGAAAGTCGATCAGATGCACGTGGGTGGGGTGAAACCAACCACCTGAGTCGTTGCGGATGGTCCAGATCTCGACATCACCGTCCCGGGGGTCCGCTTCGACCCTGGTGAACCCGCTGGCGGCGATGTCCGCCCAGCTCGTACCGTTGATGGTCCACTTGCCGTGCTGGCGAACCAGGTCGAACTTGCGGGTGCGGACCGCCTCCTGCGGCCGCAGCAGCATGACCGGGTTGTCGGGCATGAGGACGTCGGGAACGACGTTGTCGGCCGGGTCGACGTCGTCACCGACGACATCGAAGGCCATCACCTTGTCGGTGTTGTCGTAGCCGATGTTGTTGGGAGGGCTGGCGTTGGTGAGCGTGACTCGCCGGCCGACGGGGTACTTGGCGAAGTCGATGACCACCTCGTAACGCTCCGCCATCCCGTGCCGGAACGAGGTCACCGGCTGCGGGTGGGGCATGAGGCCGCCGTCGGTGCCGATGACCGTGAGGGGCTCACCGGAGTCCAGTGACCAGTTGTAGGAGCGCGAGATCGAGGCGTTCAGTATCCTGAACCGGTACTTGCGCCGGCTGACCTTCATGACCGGCCACGGTCGGCCGTTGACCAGGATGACGTCGCCGTACATGCCCGACTCGCTGTGGTTGTCGAACAACAGCGACCCATCCGAATTGAACATGGCGTCGGACACGATGAGCGGCACGTCGAACCGGCCATGGGGTATCGGCAGGGCCGCCTCGTTCGGGTCCGTCGAGTGATACTGCGCCGCAAGGCCCATCAGGACGTTCTCCGCCGTGTGATGCACGCCGTGGTCGTGGTACCAAAGGGTCCGGGCAGTTTGGGTGTTCGGGTACCGATAGTCCTTGTACTGGCCCGGATTCGTCACGTCGCTTGCGTACCCGTCATACTGCGGGAGCGAGGGTGACCCGTGCAGGTGTACCGAGGTCCATGGCGTGTAGCCCAGAACCGGATGCCGTGCCGGAAGGATGTTCACCTGCCGCATGACCACTTTCCTTCCCTGGCGGACCTTCACCGTCGGCCCGGGCACCTCCCCGTTGTAGCCCCACAGCGGAGTGCGCAGTCCAGGGATGATCTCCGCTGTCGTTGGTTGCATGTAGACCCGGTAGTAGTCCGTTCCGCTCGTCTCGTCCTGCCGGTAGGGCCGCAGGATCGAAGGGATCGCGAAGGGAACCGTGAAGGGGCCGGGAAGCCGGCTGCTCTTAATCCGGTTGCTCCCGGAGGAGCTCGCGCCGAGCGTGCGTTCCAGCGGAAGCATGACCGCGGCCGCCCCAAAGGCGCCCAGCTTGAACATATCGCGTCGAGCTAGCAACATCCTGGCCTCCCGAGTTTTCCGTCACCAAGTTTTCCGTCGTCGGATGCTGCAGGCTAGGAGCCGCGCCTTGGGTGCAGGATGGACAATCCTTGGGAATGGCGAACGCGCAGGGTGTGCGGGAGCCTCACGGTGGGCCGGTCGTCGCGAGTGCGGTAGCCAGCCCCAGGACCAGCGCCATCAATGCAACCTCGGCCACGGCAACCTGCAGCAGGGCACGTCCGTCCCCCCGGGCGGCCAGCCGCGGCAGGGTGAAGCGTCGGTGGACGGCGCCCCCGGCCACGAGCAGCAGCAGCACGACGGTCTTGGTCAGGACCAGGCGCCCATAGGCGGATTCGCTCAGTGCGGTCCAGTCCGGCAGCTCTCGGCGCGCAGCGAGCAACCCGGTGACCGCGAGCACCGCGACACAGGTGAGAGCCACACCGGAGAAGCGCGGCGCCAAGACCTTCAGCGCAAAGGGCCTTGGGGACGTGAGGATCACCAGGGCGAGCAGTCCTCCGACCCACGCCGCGGCTGCCGTCACGTGCAGGCTGAGCAGCCCCACTGCCAGGACGGGCTGGGCTGCCGCTGCGGCGTGGCCGACGAGCAGTCCGACCGTCAACCCGAGGTAGGTGAGCACCAGCAGCCAGAGCAACGGTGCCAGCGGCATCGGCTCAGGTCGGCTTCGCCGCCGCCAAGGCTGCTTCGTGCCGGCCCTTGGGGCGATGTCGGCGCCGGGAAGAAGCCCGGTGCGTTCGACACCGATGGCGATACCGAGGGCGACTGCCAGCACGGCCTGTGCCGCGGGCGCTTGTACCTCGCTGAGTCCGGCGGTCGACCACGCGGCCCCCGGGTGGGCGACGAACTGGGGAATCGGCAGCGCCGCAGCGACGGCGGCGGCGGCGACGGACTGGATGGCGGCGCTGACCGCCCAGCACCAACCGGTACGCCGGGCCAAGAACAAGGCGTCGGCCACGAGCTCTACGGGGTTGTAACGGGCGCCGTCCTGGATCCGGCCGCGCCCCGGCTGACGCCCTGACGGGCGTGCCCCGAGTGCTGCGACCACCAGCAGTCCGGCAGTCAGAACAGCCGAAACGGTGGCTGCGGCGCGGCTCGTGAGGAGCAGCGCGCGCGTGACGGCACCGGCCTCGCTAAGACCGGGGAAGCGCTCAACGACGAGTGATCCGGACAGCTGTGCGGCGAGGAGTGCGGAGCAAAACGTGAGGGGGAGCGCAAGGACGCTGACCCCCCGGCCGCTCCCGGGGGGGATCGACGTGGTGTCGAACCGACGTGACCCGAGCAGTGTCATGTCATCTCGCCCGGTTGGACCAGGAAATCCGCCGGGCGCCGACGGCGACGAGGACGGGAACGAGCGCCATGAGCAGCAGGGCCGAGACCACCGACTGTCGCTGGGACGGCTCGGCCGCAGCCGCCGCGGCGCCGGGCGGGCGGCTGGCCGCCAGCGGCGCAGTGCCACCACCGCCGGGCGCTGGGCGCGTCAACTCCGGGGCGGAGGCAGCGGCGCCACCCTGCGCCCCAGGCAGCACTCGGAAGGTCAGTGTGCCCGTGATGGGGTGCCCGTCGGTACTTACGACGTGGTAGCTGAGCTGGTAGCGACCGGCAGCACTGGCGCCAGTGACGGCCGCGGCCAGCTGCCTCCCGTGCACACGCAGCCTGGTGACGCCGATCACGGCTTGCTTTGGCCCCACGATGACGACCTTGGCTACCGATGGCTGCAACTGCTCGGTGAAAACCAAAGAAACCGACGCCATCGGGCTGGGCACCGCGGAGCCGTCTCGTGGGTCACTGGACACCAGCTTGGTGTGCCCGAAAGCCGGCGTCGCCGCGATTGCCAGGGTCAGCGCGGTGATCGTCATGGCAAGGAAGACGGTTACGGTCGTGCCGATCCGGCCATGCGTTCGGTTCACGTCGGTCAGCCTGCGTCGGGCACCTTGGGGATTCCTCCAACCTTTGCCAAAGGTCCCCCGCGCAGCCTGTGGCTGTCCGCCGGCGGGATGCGCAGTGCGACTGCCAGGCGGGCGAACAGGTCTGCATGAGCAACATGGTGGGAGAGTCCCGATGAACCAGACACAGGTGCCGAGCGAGTTCGCCATGAGGGGCCCCCGGCCCGCAGCCCGGCGCGTGACAGGGGGCACCGGGCTGCGTTCACTCCTGTCGGCCACGGCACTTAGCCTGAGCGTCGTCGGTCTGCTCCAGGTGCTGAACCACGAGGCGCTGGCTGGCCAGCTGTTGCCCGGCTACCTGCGCTGGGGACGCGATGCCGCGCTGGTGCTGCCCTTGGCGTGCGTCGCGGTGGTCTTTGCCGAGCGCGTCGGCGCAGCCTATGCCGAGCGCGTCGGCGCAGCCTTTGCCGTGACCGCGTGCGCCAGGCTGGCCGGCGCTCTGGCGGGAGGTACGGCGTTCGCCGTCATGTGGATCCCAGCAGGCAAGGTGCACCAGTTGCTGTTCCCCAACGAGGCTTCAGCCACGTGGGTGCTGGCCGACGCCATGGCGGCATGGCTCGCGGCGACCACGGTCGTGCTGCTCGTCCATGTCGCAGGGCGGTTGTGGGCAGCGCGTGAGCGTCATGAGGTCGGCTGTCGGCGGCCCGTCGCGGTAGCGGTGACCGTGTCCCTCATGCAGGCTGGCCTGACCGTTCCCGGCTTGATCTCGTCGGCGGCCGCCGCGGCCCCCTCCTGCGCTGTCACGCGTGCGTACCAGGTCGACGCCATCAACGTGGACATCCCCTACAACCGCTGGGGGACCAACAGCGAGGCGGGCACCACGAACCTGGACGCAGACGGCATGGTCTACGTCCTTCGCCAGGACAAGGAGGCGGTCAAGAACTGGGACGTGCCGCTCGGGCACAAGCGCGGACCGGACGACAGCTACGTCAAGCTGGCTGCCGGTGAGTCTGACCCCACCTCTGGTCGGCGACTACGGCCGCGTCCGCTCATGCTTCGCGCCAACGTCGGCGACTGTGTCAAGGTCACCTTCACCAACGACCTCAACGAGCGTCAGTTCGGTGGTGAACTCGCCAGCCCGCGTGCCTCCATC
>DAIETC010000158.1 GCA_027345905.1 Kineosporiaceae bacterium
CGAAGGAGCTCGGCGCGCGACGTCCGCGCCGGTGACCGCCACCCCGCCGGTCACCTTCAGCAGCCGCCCGTCGGTCGTCTTGCCGACCGCCAGCAGCTCGGAGGGGCCCTGCGCCCAGGATCGGGCATGCAGGTCGAGGCAGAAGCCGCCGTCCGGCCCGGCGGTGACACCCGTGGCGGCTTCTTGGCCCACCAGCACGTCGACGGCCGCGCCGGGCGCGAAGCCCGAGCCGCAGAAGCGGGTCTGCCCACCAGCTGTCAGCGTGGTGGGGATCACGGTGCCTGCCCGGGTCACCGTCGGTACGCCGATGGCGGGGTTGGCCAGCTCAGGCAGCGAGACGAGGGCGGCGATCACGACCACGGTGGTCAGCGAGAAGATCAGGCGACGAAACAACCACGACCCCCTGCCTGGACGAAACGCTGACGTGGTCCCACAACCACCCCTCGGCCGCGTGCATGCCTGCCTGAAGTCATCAGCGCCCCGAGATGTGCCGAAACTACCAGTGCGAGCACCTGCGTGGGGCGGGAACGTCGCGAGTTCTTCGTTCGGCGCTCACCCGATCGCCCCGCTCAGGACACTCGCTTGAGCTGGGCCGACAGGTGGGACTGCAGTGGCTGGCCCATGGCCGCCATGTCCATCGCCCACATCAGCTCGCCGCCGACCAGGCCGTACATCCGGGTGGCCGCGGTGTACTCCTTGGCCGTCCTGGTGCGCGCGACCACGTCGGTCTGCAACGTGATCCGCGGCCCCTCGACGGTGCCCACGTAGATCTCCGCGACCCCGGTGGCGTGGGTCAACAGCACCTCCAGGTCGCCGTCGGGGCCCGGGCGCCAGAACCCGACCTCGCTGGCCATCGGACGCACCTGGCGGCCCTGCTCGTCCAGCTTCCAGGCCTGGCTGCGGTAGTGCAGGAAGGGGCGCCCGTCATGGCGCCACTCGATCTCCTGCCCGAAGGTGGTCGACTCGATCGTCGGGTAGCCCACGACGCCGGCGCCCTCCCAGCGCCCGAGCAGCCAGGCGAGCGGAACCAGCGCGGGGGGCAGATCAGCGCTCAGCTCCATCAGGACCGCCCGCGGTACAGCCGCAGCAGCGCGAGCCCGGCCAGCCAGACGATCCCGGCGGCCGCAGCCACGACCAGGGCGACGTACACGACCGTCAAGGCACTCATGCACGCAAGCCTATCCAGACGCGCGCCGCGGCCGGCACCGTCTCAACCCACGCTGAGCCGTAATACGACGTAGGAGACCATCCCGGACGCCGCCAGCGGGCCCACCGCGAGCGCCAACCACCCCGGCGCCCAGGCGGCCGCGGGTAACACCGCCAGCAGCCGGTGCAGCATCAGTGCCAGCAGCGCCCCCAGGCCCGCGGCCAACGCCCCGCCCAGCACCGCCGGAGCGCTTGCGCCACCGCTCAGCTGCAGCGCGCCCGGGTGCGCACCACCCAGCAACGCCCCGCCCAGCAACGCCCCGCCCAGCAGCGCGGCGCCCAGACCCACGCCGGCCGTCACGCGGGCGGGCAGCGGCAACAGCTGCACCGCAAGGGCCAGCGCCACCGGCACGGCGGCCACCACCACGGCGCCAGCGCCCGACGGCGTCTCGGGAAGCGCCATCCAGGCGCTCATCGAGGCCAGCAGCGCCACGCCGGTCAGCGCGCCCGTCGAGGACTCGACGACCCGTGGACGCCCGTCGCGCCGGCCCAGCTGGTGTACGAACTCGGCCAGCATGGCACCCGCCGCGGCTAGCGCCAGCCACTGCAGCCGCGGCTCGGTGCGGGTCAGGCCCACCGCGAGGACCGCCATCGCTCCGCCGACCCCCACCACGGCGGTGGTACCTCGAGGGCTGGGCAGCGCCAGGAGCGCGGGCCAGCCCCAGGCGAGCACGGCCACGGCGAGCAGGCCAGCGGCCAGCAACAAGGCGGCGCCGGCGTACGCCCCGAGCGAGAACAACCCCGCGAGCGCGACGGTGGCACCGGCCGTCCACCAGCGCACCCGCCCGGTGGGCAGCGGGGCCAGATGGGGCACGCTGGTGCTCACCGCAGGCGCGGCTTCGGCGGCGGGCTCGGCCGGGCTGCTCACACCCGCCATCCTGTCACCGGGCGAGGCCTCACCCACCCGCGAAGGGCGGGAGCACCTCGACGACCTGGCCGTCGGCCAAGGACACGTCGGCTCGCACGACGCGCCCGTCGACCAGCAGCGAACTGAGCGCCAACACCGGGCCGAGGGCCGGCGTCCGGGCGCTCAAGCTGAGCACGACATCGGCCACCGAGCTCGCCTGCAAACGCTCGTCGTCGCGGCCCGCTGCGGCCCGTGCGCCGGCCCAGTAGCGCACCGTCACGTCCGCCATGCGTCCTCCAGGTGGCCGACTCGTGACCGGCAGGTGTCTCAACATTCGGGCAGGGGGCTCACACGGTGATACCCCACCGGCTATTGTGCCCCTAGTCGACCAGCGGCGCTCGACCCCGGGTGGTCGCCGCGCGCTGCACAGGACCCTCGGTCGCCTCTCGCCGACAGGACGGGTTCGCACATGGCCAGACTGCTGCTCCTGACCAACGACCTCACGCCCAGCGCGGAGGTGCTGCCCGCCCTGGGCCTGCTGGGCCACCAGGTGCGGGTGCTGCCCGCCGAAGCCTCGGCCCTGGTCGAGACCCCGCCCACGGACGTCGTCCTGGTCGACGCTCGCCGCGAGCTGGCCGCCGCCCGCTCGCTGTGCCGGCTGCTGCGCACCACCGGGCTGTCCTCGCCGCTGCTGCTCGTCCTGACCGAGGGTGGGCTGGCGGCCGTGAGCGCCGAGTGGGGCGCCGACGACGTGCTGCTCGTCACGGCCGGACCAGCCGAGGTCGAGGCCCGCATCCGGCTCTCGATCGGCCGCAGCCAGGCCGGTGAGGAGGGCGGTGACGCGCTGGCCCCCGAGATCTGCG
>DAIETC010000193.1 GCA_027345905.1 Kineosporiaceae bacterium
GGCGGGGTACGTGCGGGCCATCGTCGCGAGCCCCAGCAGGACGCCGGCCAGCACGGGACGGCGCCGGCCCCAGGCGAGCAGGCCCCCCGCGGCCGGCGTCACGCCCAGCAGGTCCAACGAGACCAGCGCCGACAGCGCCACCAGGGGGGACAGCGCCACCAGTGCGGCGTCGAAGGGCCGGCGCCGCCCGGCACTGGCCACGGTGATCGCCACCAGGGCGACGAGCAGCCCGGCCACGACGATGGTGCTCAGGTCGAAGTACCAGCGGGTCTGGGCGCGTACGTCACCGCCTGGGACAAGCTTGGCGACCAGCCACAGCGCCGTGCCGGTGACCACAGGCTGGTCCAGCTGCTGCGCGGGAACGGCGTCGGGGCCGTAGGGGATGGCGCCTCGGGCCAGCCCGGAGGTCTGGTAGACGATCGGCAGGTCGCTATAGCAGCCGTGGAAGAACTGGTCGGGAGAGGTCCAGCCGTGCGCCCGGCAGTGCTGCTTCTCGACGACCCCGAGCGCCAGGACGAGAACCGCCAGGACGACGAGCACCCGGGTGGCGGTCCACCAGCCGTGCCGCCCGGGTCGCACCCGCCGGCCGCAGGGTCCACCGACGACCGGTGACATCTTCGCGACGAACGGGTCTTCCAGGCTGGGCGCAACCACCCGTACGGCGTTCACGCCTCACCCCTTGGCGGTGGGTGCCGCGCTGGCCGGCGCCGTCCCGGTCACGGACGGCAGGGTCGGCGTCAGGGTCGGCGTCGGCGTCGGCGTCGGCGTGGTCGGGGTCGCGGTGGTGGGCGTCGAGGTGGTCGGGGTCTGGGTGGGGATCACCGGGGGCGGGGTATAGAGCGGAGCGTTTGAGGTGCCCCCGTACACCGGCGGTGGGAAGTCCTTGACCGGTGCTCCCTGCAGCGCACCGCGCATGAACGCGGTCCAGATCCGCACGGGGAACGACCCGCCGGTGACCTCGGTGATCCCGCCGAGGCCGCTGAGCGAGGCCGGCACCCCGTGCACCTGCCGGTACATCCCCACGACCGCGGCCAGCTGCGGGGTGTACCCGGCGAACAGCGCGGACATATTGGACGTGGACGTCCCGGTCTTACCGGCGACCGGGCGGTTCAGGTTCGCGCCGGCGTACGAGCCGGTGCCGGCCCTGGTCACCGCCTGCAGGGCGTAGGTCACGTCGGCCATCACCCCGGGCGAGAAGACCCTGACGGGTTTGCCCGTGGCCTTGTAGTTCACATCGCCGGTGGCCGAGGTCACCGAGCGCACCATGTACGGCGTGGCCCGCACGCCCTGCGCCGCGAACGTCGCGTAGGCGTCGGCCAGGTCGATCACCCGCGGGGACGACGTCCCCAACACGTTGCTGATGTTGGGTTGCAGGCCCAGGGTGTCCTGTGGCAGACCGGCCGCGATGGCCGCGGCCACCGTCTTGTCCGGTCCGGTGTCGATGTTCAGCGCGACGTAGACGGTGTTGACCGAGTCCTCGGTGGCCTTCACCAGGTTGATCATCCCGAAGCTCTCGTGGTTGAAGTTCGTGACCGTGCCGCTGACCCCGGGGAACGTCTGGTCGTTGCGTCCCGAGTACGTCGAGCGCAGGGAGTTCCCGGCCTGCAGCGAGGCAGTGAGCGCGAACGGCTTGAAGGTGGAGCCCGCCTGCATGATGGCCTGGGTGGCGGCGTTGAGCGGGTCCTTGACCAGGTCGGGGCCGCCGTACATCGCGACCACCGCCCCGTCACCGGGCCGGATAGCGGCCAGTCCCGCACGCACTCCCTTGGCGCCCTGGGTGGGCATCTCCTGCGCCATGGCGCTGATCGCGGCGCTCTGCGCGCGCCGATCGAACGTGCTCACCACGCGCAGGCCGCCTTGGTCGATCTGCGCGTCGGTGAGCCCCACCCTGGTCTTCAGCTCGTCCTGGACGGCGCGCATCAGGTAGCCGTTCGGGCCGCCGTTGATGTTGCCGGTCTTGCGTGCGATGACCTTGGGGAAGGTGATCGTGGCGCGCTCGCTGGCCGACAACCAGCCCTGGCTCACCATGCCGTCCAGCACGTAGGCGAACCGCTGTTCGGCGCGCGCCTTCTGCGTGACCGGGTCGTACAGGGCGGGACCGCGGATCACCGCGGCCAGCAGGGCGCCCTGCGCCACCGTGAGTCGGTCGGCAGGGCGCCCGAAGTACGCCTGGCTGGCGGTCTGGATGCCGTAGGCCCCGCGGCCGAAGTAGATCGTGTTCAGGTAGTTCTGCAAGATCAGCTGCTTGCTCTGCTGCTGCTCGATCTTGACCGAGATCACGAACTCTTTGAGCTTGCGCGAGTAGCTGCGCTCCTGGGTCAGGAAGTAGTTCTTGACGTACTGCTGGGTGATCGTCGACCCGCCTTGCAGCGGACCGCCGGTGAGCTTGACCCAGATGGCGCGGGCGATTCCGGTCGGTGAGAACCCGACGTTGGAGTAGAACGAGCGGTCCTCGGCGGCCAGCACGGCGTGCTGCGTGGTCACCGGCACCTGTGAGAGCGGGATGGACTGGCGGTTGACCGCACTGAAGCGGCCCAGCTCGGTCTTGCCGTCCGACCAGTAGACGACCGAGGCCTGAGCGGTGACGAGCTTGTTGGGGTCGGGGATCGCCACCGTCGCGTAGAGCACCGAGAACGCAATGACGGCGAGCAGGAAGGCGGCGGTGGCCACCCCGAGCACCAGGCGCCAGGACGGGATGAAGCGGCCGGGGCCGCGCCTGGCGCGGCGGGGGTAGTCGACGATCCGTCCCACGCGCTCTTCGCTGCTCCCTCGTCCGGGTCGCGCCCGTGACCAGGGCCGAGGTCCAGTATGCGGGTCTTTGCGCATCGCACCATCTGGCCCCGCCCCCAAGCAGGACCGGGGCGGGGGCGAAGTTGCCGACTAGGACCCGGTACCGCTATGTTTGTTTATATCGACGCGATACATCGCGCCGATCCAATGCCCAAACCCGAGGGAGCACTGTGGCGCGACGCGACGTGCTCGACCTCGCCGTACTCGGTCTGCTGCACGACGCCCCGCTGCACGGCTACGAGCTGCGCAAGCGGCTGGCTGGCGTGCTCGGGCCGTTCCGGGCGTTGAGCTACGGCACGCTCTACCCCTGCCTTCGCCAGCTTCTCGAGCGGGGCTGGGTCAGCGAGCAGCATCCGGTCGCGCCCGTCCGCCGCGGGCGCATCGTCTACCAGCTGAGCGCCGCCGGCAAGGAGCACTTCGAAGCCCTCGTGGCCGACGGCGGCCCGACCACCTGGGACGACGAGAGCTTCGGCGTGCGGCTGGCGTTCTTCGCGCGCACCCAGTCCAGCGTGCGCCTGCGCATCCTGGAGGGACGGCGCAGCCGGCTCGAGGAACGGCTGGAGGCGCTCGGGGCGGCACTGGCCCGCAGCCGCGAGCGCGCCGACGCCTACACGTTGGAGCTGCAGCGCCACGGCCTGGAGTCCGTGCAGCGCGAGGTGCGCTGGCTCGGCGAGCTGATCAACGCCGAGCAAGCCAGCCGCACCACCGATCCACTACCCCGCCAGACCGATCACACCCCCACCTGAAGGAGCATCCATGGGATCCGTCCGTGTCGCCATCATCGGCGCCGGCAACTGCGCCGCCTCGCTCGTGCAGGGCGTGCACTACTACGCGGGCGCCGACCCGAACGGCACCGTGCCCGGGTTGATGCATGTCAAGTTCGGCGACTACCACGTCAGCGACGTGCAGTTCGTCGCCGCCTTCGACGTGGACGCCAAGAAGGTCGGCTTCGACCTGTCCGAGGCGATCGTGTCCAGCGAGAACAACACCATCCGCATCTGCGACGTGCCGCCGCTGGGCGTGCAGGTGCT
>DAIETC010000164.1 GCA_027345905.1 Kineosporiaceae bacterium
CTGACGATGTTCGTCGTCAGCGACAACCTGCGCAAGGGTGCGGCGCTGAACGCGGTGCAGATCGCCGAACAGCTTCTCGCGCGCCGGTTCTAGCCCCGACCGGCGCTCTGGCCCCAGGCGGGCCGGCGCAGCGGCAACGGGTCGGCGCCCCCCGGCTTCCCCATGGCGGACGGCGCCTTCACGGCGAGCACCTGGTTGACCCCTACCCGCCGCGACTCGAACGACAGCGCCGCCCCGGCGAGGTAGAGGCGCCAGACCCGGGCCCGCCCAGCGGAGGTCAACGCCACCGCCTCGTCCCAGCGGGCCTGCAGGTTCTGCACCCAGGCCCGGCAGGTCAGCGCGTAGTGCTCGCGCAGGGCCTCGACATCGCGCACCTCGAAGCCGGCGTCCTCGATCACCGCCACATGGGTCGCGAGGCTCTGCAGGTCCCCGTCGGGGAAGACGTAGCGGGCGAGGAACGAGCGCGGGTTCGGCCGGTCCGGGCCAGCGGCCGGCCCCCGGCTGATCGCGTGGTTCAGCAGCCGGCCACCGGGCGCGAGCAGCGCGTACAGCCGCGCCGCGTACCCGGGTAGCTGTTCGCGCCCCACGTGCTCGGCCATGCCTACCGAGGCGATCGCGTCGTACGGCCCGTCGACGACCTCGCGGTAGTCCTGCAGGCGGATCTCGACCTGGTCGGCCAGGCCCGCCGCGCGCACCCGCTCGCGGGCCAGCTGAGCCTGCTCGGTGGACAGCGTGACCCCGACGGCCTGCACGCCGTAGCGCGAGGCGGCGTGCAGCACCAGCGAGCCCCAGCCGCAGCCGACGTCCAGCAGGCGCATCCCGGGCCTTAGGCCGAGCTTGGCGCACACCAGGTCCAGCTTGGCCTCCTGGGCCTGCTCTAGGGTGCTGGACGCCGACTCGAAGTAGGCGCAGCTGTAGACCATCGAGGGGCCGAGCAGCAAGGCGTAGAAGTCGTTTCCGACGTCGTAGTGATGGCTGATCACCTGGCGGTCGCGCCCGGGGGAGTGCAGCCGCCCTCGTGGGCGGGCCTCCTCGACCGGCGGGCGCGGGGGTGGCCCGAGGATGCCCGTGCGCAGCATCGGCCCGATCAGCTGGCCGAGGCTTTTGGGGCTGACGCGCAGCGCGGGTCGTTGGGCCAGCGCGTCGGGGAAGCTCAACGCTTCGAACAGGTCACCCTCGACGTCCAGGTCGCCACTGACATAGGCGCGCGCGAGCCCGAGCTCGCTGGGGGCGTACACGAACCGGCGCAGGGCGCGCGGGCTACGCAGGACCAGCGTGGGCGCGTCGTCCGGCCCCGGCAGCCCGGACCCGTCCCAGCAGCGCGTGGCCAGGGGAATCGGACCGCCGAACAGGCTGTGCACCAGCGAGTCGACGAGCTCTGCACCGGTCACCGCCGTCATGATCCAATTCTGGCACCAGGCGCGCGCGGCGCAAGTGGTCAGCGGCAGGCAGACTGCGGGAATGGGTTCACCAGGATCGCCGCCGGGGTCGGCCGGCCTGCCCGAGCGCCTGCGCCGCCGGTTCGGCCTCGGTGCGCCGACCGGCGAGGTATGCCAAGGCGTCCCACCCGACGACGGCGCC
>DAIETC010000214.1 GCA_027345905.1 Kineosporiaceae bacterium
ATCACCCCCGGCCTGACCCGCAAGGAGCGCCGGTCATCGATCGCGTTCCTGGCCGCTGCCGTGCCGCTGTTCCTCGCCGGCGCGGGCATGGCCTGGCTCGTGCTGCCGCGCGCGGTCGACTTCCTCTACGAGTTCATCCCGCAGGGCGGCTCGGCGATCACCGACGCCGGCACCTACTTCTCGTTCGTCACCCGGCTGGTGCTCGCGTTCGGCATCGCCTTCGTGGTGCCGGTGGTGCTCGTCTCGCTCAACCTGGTGGGCCTGCTGCCGGCGCGCGTGCTGCTGCAGCACTGGCGGATCATCGTGTTCTCCTGCTTCCTGTTCGCCGCGGTCGCCACCCCCACGCCCGAGGCCACGTCCATGGTGCTGCTCGCCAGCGTCATGTGCCTGCTGTTCGCCCTGGCCGTCGGCATCTGCGTGCTCAGCGACCGGCGCAAGTCCCGTCGCGACCCCGACGAGCTGTCAGCCGTGCCCGACAACCAGGCGAGCCCGCTGTAGCACCGCCGGCAAGCCGCTACCGTTCGACCTCATGAGCAGCGCGCGCCGGATCGGCCTGGTCGTCAACCCCGGGGCGGGCAAGGGGCGCGGGCGTCGGCTCGGGGCACAGGTGCAGGCCGTGCTGCGCCGCGGCCGCCATGAGCTGGTCGACCTGTCCGGTGCCTCGGCCACCGAAGCCCTCGAGCGCAGCTGCGCTGCCGTCGCCAGCGGCCTGGACACCCTGGTGGTGGTCGGCGGCGACGGCATGGTGCACCTGGGCGCCAACGCCGTGGCGGGCAGCCCCACCGCCCTGGCCGTCGTGGCCGCCGGCACCGGCAACGACAACGCGCGCTCGCTCGGGCTGCCGCTGCTGGACGCCGAGGCCGCTGCCGCTGTGATCGACGCCGGCCACCGGCGGCGCATCGACGCGGTGCGCGAGGTCGGAACCGGCCACTGGTACGTCGGGGTGCTCGGTGGCGGCTTCGACGCGGTCGTCAACGAGCGGGCGAACAGCTGGGCCTGGCCCCGGGGCCGGATGCGCTACAACCTGGCCATCGCCCGAGAGCTACCGGTGTTCCGGCCGCTGCCCTACGAGCTGGAGCTGGACGGGCAGCCCTGGAGCACCCAGGCCATGCTCGTCGCGGTCGGCAACGGGCCGGCGTACGGGGCGGGCATGGCGATCACGCCGGACGCGCGCTACGACGACGGGCTGCTGGACGTGCTCGTGGTCGGCCCCATGTCGGTGCTGCAGCTGCTCGCGGTGTTCCCGAAGGTGTTCTCGGGCAAGCACACCAGCCACCCGTCGGTGACCATCAAGCGAGCCCGCAGGGTCCGGCTGGCGACCCCCGGCGGGGTGGCGTACGCGGACGGCGAACGGTTCGGCGCCCTGCCACTGGAGATCGAGGTGGTGCCCGGCGCCCTCGAGATACTGGTGCCGCCGCGGCCGGCCGGTGCGCCCGCGCGGGGTGCCTGACGTAGCCTGCGCAGTGTGTCCACGCCCGCGCAACGCTATGCCGCGGCCCGTCGGCTCGGGGCGGGGGAGCAGGGCGAGCTCGGCCGGTTCCGCGCCACCCTGGACTTCGCCCTCGACGACTTCCAGGTGCGCGCCTGCGAGGCGCTGCAGGCCGGCCGCGGAGTGCTCGTCGCCGCGCCCACGGGCGCCGGCAAGACCGTCGTCGGCGAGTTCGCGGTGCACCTGGCGCTGGCCCAGGGCCGCAAGGCCTTCTACACCACCCCGATCAAGGCGCTGTCGAACCAGAAGTACGCCGAGCTGCTGGCCCGGCACGGCGCCGCGAACGTGGGGCTGCTGACCGGGGACACGACGATCAACGGCGAGGCACCGGTGGTGGTGATGACCACCGAGGTGCTGCGCAACATGCTGTACGCCGACTCGCCCACGTTGCGCGGTCTGGGTTTCGTGGTGATGGACGAGGTGCACTACCTGGCCGACCGGTTCCGCGGGCCGGTGTGGGAAGAGGTGATCATCCACCTGGCCGCCGACGTGCAGGTGGCGTCGTTGTCGGCGACCGTCAGCAACGCGGAGGAGTTCGGTGCCTGGCTGGACACCGTTCGCGGCGACACCGAGGTGGTCGTCGAGGAGCACCGCCCGGTGCCGCTGTACCAGCACGTCATCGTGGGCTCGCGGCTGCTCGACCTGTTCGTCGACAGCTGCGGTGAGGCGCGGGTCAACCCCGAGCTGCTCGACCTGGCCCGCGAAGAGCACCGGCGCGAGCGCTTCGAGCACCCGCGAGTCGGCCGCG
>DAIETC010000167.1 GCA_027345905.1 Kineosporiaceae bacterium
CAGACCGCTGCCGGCCGCAGCCTCGACGGTGTTCCATCCCATGTGCGGGACGACGTCAGCCGGCAGCCGCTCGACGGTGCCCGGCCACTGCCCCAGACCAGGAAGTGCACCGAGGCTGTACGGCTCGGTCGACCCGTCGAACAGCACCTGCATGCCGACACAGATGCCCAGGACCGGGCGGCCCCCGGCCAGCCGGCGCCCGACCAGCTCGGCACCGTTCACGGCCTGCAGACCCAGCACGCAGGCAGAGAACGCGCCGACGCCCGGCACGACGAGACCGTCGGCGCCCAACGCAGCGTCGCGGTCGGCGGTGAGCTCGACCTGCGCACCCACCCGTTCGATTGCCCGAAGGGCCGAGTGGACGTTTCCCGAGCCGTAGTCGAGCAGGACGACACGCGCTTTCACGCCTGCCTCGTCCGTCTGCTCATCCAGTCAGTATCTCGGGTCCTGCAGCTCGTCCTGCAACCGGCTCTCGTGCGCGATAAAGGCGTCGAACCGCTCGACCACCCGTTCGTCGGGCTCGACCCGCACGACATCGGGCAGCTGACCCGCATCCAGCCGTGCGGTGAGTACTCCGGTGCCCGGCAGCTGCAGGGCGTCGAGCAGGTCGTCGATGGTCTGCGCCCCGCTGCGTGTGTCAGCGCGGAGCGCCTCCTCCAAGCGCTCGCGCACCGCCGCACCTGGAGCCGCGGTTTCGGCGAGCAGACCGACCGGCGCATGGGGCAGCCCCTCGACCCGCGTGCAGCCGACCCCGGCGGTCCAGACAAGCCAGCGCTGCACCTGCGCGCGCCCGGCGCCCTGCAGGGCGACCACCGCACGCTGCCCGTCGGCGACCAGGCACACCGAGGGACGCAGCCGCCCGGCAAGCGGGCGGCCGCCCAGCAACGCCACGGGGTCGTCGTACGGCGGCGCCGACCTGGCCCGCGCGGCCGGCACCACCAGGGTCCATTCGCGGCCGGGGACGACCCACACCGGCAGCAGTCCTTTGCGCGCCCAGGCCCGCACGGCCTCGGCACGACCACGTAGCAGCAACAGGACCAGCGGCGGGCTCACGGCCGGTCGAGGACCGTCACAGGGCGCCCTTGGTGCTGGGCACGCCGACGATGCGCGGGTCGGGCGCGACCGCAGCCCGAAGCGCCCGGGCCACGGCCTTGAACTGTGCCTCGACGACGTGGTGCGGGTCTCGGCCCGACAACACCCGAACGTGCAAGGCGATCGCGGCCGAGCCGGCCAGCGTCTCGAACACGTGGCGGGTCAGGGAGCCGACATAGTCCCCGCCGATCAGGACGTACTCCTGGCCCTCGGCCTCACCGGTGTGCACGCAGTAGGGTCGGCCGCTGACGTCGACCGCAGCCTGGACGAGGCACTCGTCGAGCGGCACCAGTGCGTCGCCGAAGCGGGCGATGCCTGCCTTGTCCCCCAACGCTTCGCGCAGTGCCTGACCGAGCACGATGGCGACGTCCTCGACCGTGTGGTGCGCGTCGACGTGCGTGTCGCCACTGGCCGCGACGGTGAGGTCGAACAGCGCGTGCTTAGCCAGGCTCGCGAGCATGTGGTCGAAGAAGCCGACCCCGGTGTTGACGTTCGAGTTTCCGGTGCCGTCGAGCGACAGCTCGACCACGACGCTGCTCTCGCCCGTGCGGCGTTCGGCGCGGCCGGTGCGGGCACTCATGAGGGTTCCCGGCTTCTGGCAACCGGTGCCGTCGCCGCCAGCGCGGTGAGGAACGCGGTCGTCTCGGCGTTCGTTCCCGCAGTCACCCGCAGGTAGGACGGCAGCCCGACGTCACGCACCAGGACGCCGTGCTCCAGCAGCGCTCGCCAGGTCGCCTGCTCGTCCTGCAACCCGCCGAAGAGAACGAAATTGGCGTCGCTCGGCACCGGGCGCAAGCCCAGGGCAGGCAGCTCGGCGACGATGCGGTCGCGTTCGTTGCGGATGGCGTCCACGGTGGCCAACAACGGCGCCGCATGTGCCAAGGCGGCCAGCGCAGCGGCCTGGGTGAGGGAAGACAGGTGATACGGCAGTCGGACTAGTCGCAGCCCATCGCACACGCAGGCGTCGGCCGCAAGGTAGCCGATCCGGGCCCCGGCCAGCGCGAACGCCTTGCTCATCGTGCGGGTTACCACCAGTCGCGGACGGCCGGGCAGCAAGGTGATCGCGCTGGACGTGCCCGGACGAGCGAACTCCGCGTACGCCTCGTCCACCACGACCACCGCCCGCTCGCTCGCGGCGTACGCGGCCTCGACGACGTCCAGGCCCAGGGCCGTGCCGGTCGGGTTGTTCGGCGAGCACAAGAACACGACATCCGGGTCGGCCGCGCGGATCTGGGCGGCGACGTCGTCCGGGGCCAGGTCGAAAACGCCGCGGGAACTACCGCGCCGGCCGTCGATCCAGCCGGTGGCCGTTGTGGCGCAAAGGATCGGGTGCATGGAGTACGCCGGCGTGAACCCCAACGCGGTACGCCCCGGACCGCCGAATGCCTGCAGCACCTGCTGCAGCACTTCGTTCGAGCCGTTTGCCGCCCACAGCTGGTCAGGCGCAAGTCCATGACCGAGATAGTCGGCCAGGCCCTCGCGCAGCGCGGTGAACTCCCGGTCCGGGTATCTGTTCAGGGTGCGCACGGTGGCAGCCACCGCCTCGACGACAGCCAGCGCGACCGGCTCGGGGACGTCGTACGAGTTCTCGTTGGTGTTCAAACGAACCGGCACGTCGATTTGGGGGGCGCCGTACGGCGAGCGGCCGCGCAGATCCTGGCGCAACGGCAGGTCGTCGAGTCGGGCGGAGACGATGTTCACCTGCCCAGTCTAGAGACGCTGCGGTGGCGAATCGACGGCGCAACCACACCTGTGGAGCGACCACTCACCGGGGGTGCGACCCCCAGGTCGCCGGCCGGGCCGGCCTCGCACGTGGCGAGAGCGCGCCGACCACGGCCGGTGACGGGCAAGACGGGGGCTGAGCGGCAGCTGATCAGTGCGCCGCCGCGTACGCGGCGAGGACCTCGGCCGGAAGCGGGCCCCGGTCGTTCACTGAGTGACCATGCTCGCGTGCCCAGACCCGCAGGTCGGCCGTCGGCGCTGCTGCCGCGGAGCGCTTGCGTGCAGTCTTGGCGGCGCTACCACGCCCAACGCGTGCGCGCGGTCGGGAACTGGCCCGCGAAACTCGCCGGCTGGGAACCGCGACCTCGGCGACCGCACGCGGGGCGTTCGAACTGACCTCGATCTGGACGCCGTACAGGGAACCGACGACGCGCAGAGCCTCCTCGATGGGATCCGAAGAGTACACAGTGACCTTCAACAGAGTTTCCTTCTTCAGCGGGTGGACGGTGGTAACAACACGAAGATCCTACAAGGGTTCTCGCTGTCTGAGCACCACAGCAACCGTTCGGACCGATGTCATTCATACCGCTCACCCCGTTGGCGGAACAAGAAACTGACGTGGCAAGTGCGCGAGACGGTCCGGTTTGGTCCGGTTCGACGCAGGAAATTGCCCTCATGGCTCCGCATCACACGCAAGGTCACACGCACCGCGCGGATCGTTCCTCGGGTCAACAACTGCTCCGAACACACAGGAGGGTGGCCATGCCACTGATCAACGTAAAAATCATCGAAGGTGTCTTCGATGCCGGCCAAAAGCAGCAGATCGTCCGTTCCCTGACCGAGGCGATGGTGGGGATCGAGGGCGAGAACATGCGCTCGGTGACCTGGTGCGTCGTCGAGGAGGTCGCCAGCGGCGACTGGGGAATCGGCGGCCAGCCGCTGACCACGGCCGACGTCAAGGCCCTGGCGTCGGGGGTCGGAGTCGGCTGAGGTGGACTCGGCGGGAAGGTGCGGTCGAGCGCGCCGACACCTTCCCGCCTCGTCCGCGAGATGCCAAACTGACGTGGGGAGGCCCCATGCCCACCGTGATCAGGGTGCTCGGCAAGCCCGTCATCGAACGCGACGGCGTGATCGGCCCCGCCCCACGCGGACACAAGACGTGGGTCCTGCTCGCCGCCTTGATCCTCGCCCATCGCGCCGTCTCACGAGCATGGGCGGCCGAAGTTCTGTTCGCGAACGCGGACGACCCGCGCGCCGCGCTGCGGTGGTCGATCGCCGAGCTGCGCCGCAAGCTCGGTGACGCGGCGACGTTGCAAGGAGACCCCCTGACGGTTCGGTTCGCGGCGGGCACGACGGTGGACCTGCTCGACGAGGCACCGCAGGAGGCGCTGCGGCTGGTGGTCGGCCACCGGATTGCACGACTTCTCGAGGGCGTCGAGCTGCCCGACCTTCCCGACGGCGAGCAGTGGTTGGCGCGCAGCCGCGAGACCTGCCGGCGCCGCGTCGTGACCCGGCTGATCGCGGCCGCCGAGACCAGCCTTGCGCAAGGAGCGAGCAGTGAAGCCGTGATGGCCGCCGACGCACTCGTGGCGGACGACCCGCTGGACGAGGCGCGGCACCTGCTTCTGGTACGCGCCTTGGCGGCAACCGGCGACCGGGCAGCCGCAGTCGCAGCAGTGCAGCGCTGCCAGGCGGTGTTGATGCGTGAACTCGGAGTTGCCGCCTCACCGGTGCTGCTGGCCGCCGCCTGCGTGCCGGCTCGGGCGCCCGTGGAGCTGGTCGACCGCGATCGGATCCTCAGTCGCACGCTGCTGGAGGCGGCCCGTTCGGCTTTGGCATCAGGTGCCGTTCAGGTGGGTTTGGCCCACCTTGCCGACGCGGAGGCTGCGGCGCATCGCAGCAGCGATGAACTGCTCTTGTCCGAAGTGCTCTTCGCGCGTGGCAGTGCGGTCGTGCACGCGGTCGCGTCGAGCGACTCGCAGGCGCGAGAAGACCTGCGCCGCTCGGCGGCGCTGGCCATCGCGGGCGGGCGGCCCACGGCGGCCGCGTCGGCGCTGCGTGAGCTGGCGTTCGCCCGAGCATCGGCTCGCCATCCCCTTGACGGGCTGCTGGCCCGCGCCGAAGCGCTCTCGGACGACGACCCAGCCGAGCATGCGGCGGTTTTGGGGATCCGGGCCTTCGCCCGGCTGGACGATGGCCGGTACACGCTCGCGCTGGCGGACTTCACAGCCTCGATGCGCTCGGCCGAGGCAGCCGGTGCGGGCCGGCAGCTGGCATGGGCATGGACGCTACGCGCCCGTGCCCACCTGCAGCGCGGCGACCTGGCCGCCGCCGGGGACGACCTGTCGGGGGCCGCCCATCTGGTGCAAGAGCTGCGCTGGACGGCGTTCGTCCCCTTCGTTCGGGCCCAGCAGGGAATGCTCGCCGTGCGGGAGAACCGGCTGGGCGACGCAGCGGACCTGATCGCGAGCGGCTGGACGACCGCAACGCTGACCGGAGACCGCTGCTGGCTCTCGCTGCTCGCGCAGGTCGCCGGGCTGGTCGCGGCAGGTCAGGGCCGCCCCCAGGAGGCGCTGACTGTGCTGGCCGACGCGTACGCCGCCCAAGACCGCACGCTCGACCGTTGCCGCTGGATCGACGCAAGCCTGCTGGACAGCTTGGTCGCTGTGGCGGCAGCCGTCGACCCTGCACGTGCGATGCGTGCCGCCGTCCGGCTCGGTGAAGTGGCCGAGCGAGACCGCATGCCCGAGTATGCGTTTCGCAGCGCCGCCTGGAGATTGCAACTAGGCGACACCCAGGCCCGGGCCAAAGCGCTCGCGACACTGGAGGACGTGGACAACCCCGCCCTGGCTGAACTGATCTGAAGCGCCCTACTCGAAGCGCGAGGGGTCGCCGGCCCCGACTCGTACGACCTGCGGATAGCCACTGGACCAGTCCACGACGGTTGTCGGTTCGGTGCCACAGTCGCCGCCGTCCACGACCGCGTCGACCGCCTGGTCGAGCTCTTCCTTGATCTGCCAGCCCTGGGTCATCGGCTCCTCGGCTTCCGGCAGCAGCAGGGTGCTGGAGACCAATGGTTCGGTGAACTCGCCGAGCAACGCCCGCACGACGGGGTGGTCGGGGATGCGAACCCCCACCGTGCGCTTCTTCGGGTGGGCAAGCCGGCGCGGAACCTCCTTGGTCGCCGGGAGGATGAACGTGTAGGGCCCGGGGGTGGCCGCCTTGATCGCGCGGAAGGCGGCGTTGTCGAGCTGCACGAACTGGCCGAGCTGGGCGAAGTCCGAGCAGACGAGGGTGAAGTGGTGCTTGTCGTCCAGGTTCCGCAGGCGCCGGACACGCTCGGCGCCGGTCGGGTTGTCGAGCACGAACCCGAGTGCGTAACACGAGTCAGTGGGGTAGGCGATCAGTGCGTTCTCGCGCAGCAGCGCCGCGACCTGCCCGATGCTGCGCGGCTGCGGATCTTGCGGATGCACGTCGAAGTAACGCGCCATCAGCGCGGCTAGTTTCGCTGGTGCAGGCGGGCGGTGACCGCCTGGCCGTGAGCGGGCAGGTCCTCGGCCTCGGCGAACGCCACAACGTGGTGGGCCACCTCGCGAAGGGCGGGTTCGTCGTACTCGACCACGTGGATCCCGCGCAGGAACGACTGCACCGACAGTCCGCTGGAGTGGCAGGCACACCCGCCGGTGGGAAGCACGTGGTTGGAGCCGGCCAGGTAGTCGCCGAGCGAGACGGGCGCGAACGTCCCGACGAATACGGCGCCGGCATTGCGGATGCGCATCGCGCGGGCGCGGGCGTCGACGGTGTGGAGCTCCAGGTGCTCGGCCGCGTAGGCGTCCACCACCTCCTGGCCGGCGTCCAGTGAGTCGACCAGGACGATTCCCGACTGGCGCCCAGCAAGGGCGGTTGCCACGCGCTGCGTGTGCTTGGTGGCCGATACCTGGCGCTCGAGCTCGCGCTCGACCGATGCCGCCAGGGCGGTCGAGTCGGTCACCAGGACCGATGCGGCATTCGGGTCGTGCTCGGCCTGGCTGATCAGGTCCGCGGCGACGTGGGCCGGGTTGGCGCTGTCGTCGGCGAGGATCGCGATCTCGGTGGTGCCGGCCTCCGCATCGATCCCGATGACGCCCTTCAGCAGCCGTTTGGCGGCGGCGACGTAGATGTTGCCCGGCCCGGTCACCAGATCGGCCGGCTCGCACAGCCAGCCCCCGTCGTCCGAGCGAACGTCATCCGAGCGAACACCGTAGGCGAACATCGCGATCGCCTGGGCGCCGCCGACGGCGTACACCTCCTGCACGCCGAGCAGGGCGCAGGCCGCGAGGATCGTCGGGTGCGGCCGGCCGGCGTACTCGCGCTGCGGCGGGCTGGTCACCGCGAGCGAGGCGACGCCCGCGATCTGCGCGGGCACCACGTTCATGATCACGCTGGAGGACAGCGGCGCCAGGCCGCCGGGGACGTACAGCCCCACCCGGTCCACCGGCACCCAGCGTTCGGTGACGCTGCCGCCCGGCACGACCTGCGTCACGACGTCGGTGCGTCGCTGGTCGGCATGCACCTTGCGCACTCGGCGGATCGACTCTTCCATGGCCGCTCGGACCTCGTCGTCCAGCCCGTCGAGAGCCTGCGCCAGCGCCTGCGACGGGACCCGGATCTGCTCGACCCGCACGCCGTCGAACCGCTCCCCCAGCTCCTGCAGCGCAGCCAGGCCGCGACGGCGCACGTCCTCGCAGATCGGGCGCACCGTCTCGACGGCCGCCTCCACGTCGAAGGCCGCGCGCGGCAGCGTCGCCCGCAGCTCGCGCGGGTCCAGCCGGCGCCCGCGCAGGTCGATTCGCGACATCACCGCACCAGGATACGAGCATCGCGTGGTACACCCTGGGGTGTGAGCCCGCTGACCACGCCCCTGGTGCTGGACGACGAGAGCGCGGTGCCGCCGTACGAGCAGCTTCGTGCCGAGCTGGCGGCGCGCATCGCCAGGGGGTCGTTGGTCGCGGGCACCCGGCTGCCACCGGTGCGGGCGCTGGCGCAGGAGCTGAAGCTGGCCCCCGGGACGGTGGCCCGCGCCTACCGCGAGCTGGAACAGGCCGGCCTCGTCGACACCGGCGGGCGGGCTGGCACCGTGGTCAGCGACCGAGGCGACCAGGCGATGACCCTGGGCCGCCAGGCCGCCCAGCAGTACGCGGCTACCGCCCGCGCCCTGGGCTTGACGACGCAGGTGGCACTGGACCTCGTGCGCGCCCAACTGGCCACGAGATAGCCGCGCGCACCGGCCCCGACAGTCCACAGGTGTGCCGATCGTCCCGGTGTCCACAGGTGCCCGGCCTTGCCGGACGAGTGTCGGTGGTCGAATGTATGTTCTATTCATGGATACGGCCCAGCACACACCCCCGTCGGGGCTCCCCGGTACGGGATCGCCCGATGCCGGGCTGGCGTGGGCGGCGCTGGCACAGGCCAGCACCGCGGTCGCGGCTGCCAGCGGCCACCTGTGGCAGCTCAGCGACGAACAGCTGGTCAGCGCGTTGCGCACCGAACAGGTCGCCGCCGCCCAACGCGACAGCGCGCGCCTGGCACTGATCGCCCAGCTCGACCAACGCGGGTACGCCCTGGCCGCCGGCGCGACCAGCACCGCCGCCTGGCTGTCCCACGAACTGCTGATCGATCCACGCACCGCCACCGCCGAGGTGCGCGCCGCCCACCAGCTCGACCCCCACGGCGATACCCCACCCCCAGCCGGGGTCCTGGCCCGCCCCACACCCCCCGGCATCCTGGCCCTGGCCCACACAGGGCGAGCACTACTGGCCGGGCAGATCAGCACCGCCCATGCCCACGCCGTCAGCGCCGTGATCCGTGCGCTACCCCAACCCAGCACCCCGGCCGAACGCACCGACCTGCACACCCGCGCCCAAACCTGGCTGCTGGACCAGTGCGCCACCTTCACCCCCAGCGACGTGCGCCGCCTCGGCCTGCAACTGCGCCACGTCCTGGATCCCGACGGGGTCCTGGCCGACGAACGCGAGGCCCGCGCCCGAAGCAGCTTCTGGATCAAACCCGATACCGACGGTGCCAGCTACCGGTTCGGCGGAATCACCGACCCCGTGACCGCCAGCCAACTGGGCACCTTCATCGACACCCACAGCGCACCCCGCCCGCACCTGGACGAACACAGCGGCGCCCCCATCCCCGACCCGCGCACCCCCGAGCAACGCCGCGGACACGCCTTCACCGACCTGGTCAACCTGGCCGTCAACGCCGACCCCACCACCAGCGGCGCGATCAGCACCCAACTCATCATCACCACCACCCTGGCCACGCTAAAGACCCAACCCGGCGAACACGGCACCCCCTGCGCCCGCACCGAAACCGGCCAACACCTATCCGCAGGCACCATCCGCAAACTGGCCTGCGACGCCCGCATCATCCCCCTCATCCTGGGCACCAACAGCGAGCCCCTCGACATCGGACGAGCCACCCGCACCATCCCCGCAGGCCTTCGCCGCGCCCTGATCGCCCGCGACAAACACTGCGCCTTCCCCGGCTGTACCCGTCCCGCCCGCTGGGCCAACGCCCACCACATCACACACTGGGCCGACGGCGGACGAACCGCCCTCAACAACCTTGTCCTACTCTGCGACCACCACCACGACCTCATCCACCACAGCGCCTGGACCGTCACCATCACCAACGGCCGCCCGGTCTTCACCCCACCCCGGGCCGGAAGCCCACCCCTAAGACCCCCGCCCGCACCAGCCCACTCACTTTGACGCGGGTTCGAAGGAACCGGCAGGTCGGCGGTGGGGCCACATCAGGCCGTGACTGCTACCCCCGGTGGGTACGTGAGGCTCACTCTCGGGGTTCGTGCCCGAAGATGCACTCAATCTTGGTGACGTTGTGGCATTGAACAGCCCGAGTCTGGCTTCAGGCTCCTTCGCGCGGGTCATGAAGAACTCGCAGGGGTTTCCACGTTGCGCACGCTGGGGATGCTGAGGGCTGCGAGCGCAAGCACGCTGACGAGGATGCCCAGGTCGAGCAGGGCCCGAGCTGGCGAGGTGACCACCACCAGCAGGCCGACCGCGGCCCAGCCAACGGGAAGCAGGCCTACAGACGCCAGGTGGTCGAGGCTGGCGACTCGACCGAGCAGGTGCGGGGGGACACGCTGCTGAAGCAGGGTCTCCCACAGCACGGCGAACCCGGCGATGCAGGCTCCTGTCACGGCGATGCAACCCGACGCCACCGGCAGGCTTTCGCTCTCCGCGGCGCCAGCAAGGCCGACTCCGGCCGCGGCCATGAACAGGTAGATCGCCCGCGTCGAGTGACGCCAGCGTCGGGCACCCACCGCCGCGGCGCCCACCAGTGAACCGGCAGCCAGCGCGGTGAGCAGGAAGGCATAGCCGCGAGCGCCCTGCCACCTACTCGCCGCAAGCAGGGGCAGCACCAGGGACACGCCCCCAGCGAAGCAGATGTTCAAGACACCGAACAGCGCCAGGCTGACCCACAGCCACGTCTGGCCCGTCACAGCGACCAAGCCCGCATGTATGGAGTTCCACCAACCACCCAGGCGGCCCGGCGCGGAGGAAGCCGCTGCACCAGCGCTGTGGGCTTCTCGCCGAGTCGTCAGGAGACTTCGCCCCCCCAACAGCAGCAGCAGCGCCGCGGCGACGAATGACGCCGCGTTCATCCCCGCCGCGAGGCCGGTCCCACCCCAGGCGACCAGGACGCCGGCCAGCAGTGGCCCGCCGATGCCCGCCACTTGCATGGATACTCCGCGCAGCGAGTTTGCGGCCGGGAGGACGTCGCGCTCGACCAATTCGGGGATCGCCGCCGTGTAGGCCGGCAAGAAGAACGCACTCGCGAGCCCTAGAA
>DAIETC010000217.1 GCA_027345905.1 Kineosporiaceae bacterium
CCCGCACCTGCAGCAGGCTCGGCCCGGACGGCGATCCGCCGCGCGCCAGCCCCACGCCCAGGACGTCACCGTCCGCCGTCACCGCGGTGCAGTCCGGCAGCGCCCGAACCAGGTCCCGGGCCTGCGCAAGGGTGCCGACCACCGCCGCCCGGGCCAGCAGCCGGTCCAGTGCGCTGCGAACGGTGGGGTCGGCCTGGACCAGGTCGCGAGCCCAGACGGCGCCGTGCGGCAGCTGCGGCCAACCCGCGGGATCCTCGTCCGCACCATGGCCGGCACCGACCACCAGCTCGGCATGGCCGGCGTCGTCGCGGCGCAGCAGGGTCAGGGCGCTCACCGCGTCGTCCAAGGTGCCAACCGCCACCGCCTCGGCGCTGGCCCCCAGCAAGGCGCCGAGCGCAACCTCGTGACCTGGTTGCACGCGCAGCAACGCGGCCACCGAGCCCAACACACCGCTCACCTGGTCGCTGGCGGCCAGCAGGGCCCCCGCACCGTCCTTGCTGGTCAGACCGAGCTCGAGCGCCTCGCGCCGGGCCGTCCAGGTGGCGCGTTCGCGCTCGGCGGCACGCTCTGCCTCGACGAGCCGTTCTACCTGCGCCTTCGCGCGCTCCAGCTCGGCAGCGGCCTGCTCGTACTCCGCGTCCAGGCCCTGCTCCCCCGCCTCGACGCCGGCGACCTGCGACTCCAGGGCGGTGAACTCCCGCTCGGCCTTGGCACCGCGCTCCTCGGCCTCGACGACCGCTTTGGCCAAGCGGCCGACCTCGGCCTCGGTGGCCTCGATCCGGCTGCGGCGAGCCGCCACCTGGCCAGCCAGTCGGGCCAGGCCCTCACGGCGGTCGGCGGCTGCCCGCAGTACCGCCGCGAGGCGCTGCTGCTCGGCGCTGGCCGCCTGCTCGGCAGCACTGCGCTGGGCGCTGAGCAGCTGCAGCCGCTCACGCGCGGCAGCCACCTCGCCCTGCAGTGCCTGCTCCTGCTCGCGGGCCCGGGCGTCCTGGGCGTTCAGCTCCTGCGGGTCGGGGCCAGCAACGGGTGTGGGGTCGCTGGGGTCAGCCAGCAGCCGCAACCGCTCGGCCGCCAGGTCACGGGTCGAGCGCAGCTGTTCGCGCAGGCTCGACAGCTGGTACCAGACCTGCTGGGTGTGGGCGACCAGCGGCGCCTGCTCGTGGGCGGCCCGCTCGAGATCGGCCAGCTCGCCGCCCGCGGCGCCCAGTGCCGCCTGCAGCTGCTGGCGCCGGGCGCGCAGGACGCTCTCGTCGGCCAGCTCGGCCTCCAGGGCACGCAGCTGGGTGGTCAGGTCGTCGGCCAGCAGGCGCAATCGGGCGTCGCGCGCGTCGGACTGCACCGAGGCGGCCCGGCGCGCGACCTCGGCCTGGCGCCCCAGCGGCCCGAGCTGACGACGGATCTCGGCGGTCAGGTCGCTGACCCGGGTCACGTTGGCCTGCATCGCCTCGAGCTTGCGCAGCGCCTTCTCCTTGCGCTTGCGGTGCTTCAGGACGCCAGCGGCCTCCTCGATGAAGCCGCGGCGCTCCTGCGGTGTGGCCCGCAGCACGGCGTCCAGCTGGCCCTGGCCCACGATGACGTGCATCTCGCGCCCGATCCCCGAGTCCGAGAGCAGGTCCTGGACGTCCAGCAACCGGCACGAGGCGCCGTTGATCGTGTAGTCGGACCCACCGCCGCGGAACATCGTGCGGGTGATCGTCACCTCGGCGTACTCGATGGGCAAGGCGCCGTCGGTGTTGTCGATCGTCAGGCTCACCTCGGCGCGGCCCAGCGGGGCCCGGCCGGACGTCCCGGCGAAGATGACGTCCTCCATCTTCCCGCCGCGCAGGCTCTTGGCACCCTGCTCGCCCATCACCCAGGTGAGGGCGTCGACGACGTTGGACTTGCCCGACCCGTTCGGCCCGACGACGACGGTGACGCCCGGCTCCAAGTCGAGCGTGGTCGCCGAAGCGAAGGACTTGAACCCTCGCAACGTGAGGCTCTTGAGGTACACCAGGCTCGCTCCCGCCGACGGACGTGTCGGGCCGAGGCTACCGCTCGACGAACCCGCAGCACGTGCCCCGCGCCGTGGACCACTGGTGGCTCACGCCGGTCACGACGCCCGGACGTCGAGCCGTCGTCGATGCCGGGCCCAGCTGGGCGAGCAGCCGCTCGCAGTGCGCCCGGGAGCCTTCGGCGACCACCTCGACCCGCCCGTCGTCCAGGTTCGCGGCGTGCCCCACCAGCCCCAGCTCCAGGGCCCGCGAGCGCACCCACCAGCGAAAGCCCACGCCCTGCACGCGGCCGCGCACGAACGCGGTCAGGCGGGCGCCAGGTTCGGGTTCGGGTGTCGTGGGCACGGGCTCAACGCACCTGGCCGGGCGCACGACGTGGCCGCGGCTGGCAGCGCGGGCAGCTGAAGCTGGAGCGGTTCATGAACGCCTCGCGCCGGATCCCGGTCCCGCACCGTGGGCAGGGCTGGCCAGCCCGGCCGTAGGCGGCCAGCGAGCGCCCGAAGTAGCCGCTGGCGCCGCTGACGTCGACATAGAGCGCGTCGAAGGAGGTGCCGCCCTGGGCCAACGCCTCGGTGAGCACGTCGGCGGCGCACGCCAGCACCCGGCGTACCGTGCGAGCGCTCAACGTGTCGGTCGCGCGCTCACCGTGCACCCGGGCGCGCCACAAGGCCTCGTCGGCGTAGATGTTGCCGATTCCGGACACGACACCCTGGTCGAGCAGGGCGCGCTTGATGCCCGTACGACGGGCCCGCAACCGGCGCACCGCCGCCTCGAGGTCGTACTCCGGGCCCAGCGGGTCCGGGCCGATGTGCGCTACCGAGGCGGGCAGCCCCGCGTCGGTCACGGGGTCCAGCCACAGGCCCCCGAAGGTGCGCTGGTCGACGAACCGCAGCTGCGGGCCGGCGTCCTGGAAGCTCAGCCGCACGCGCAGGTGGACCTCGTCCGCGGCGTCCGGGGGTTGCACGAGCAGCTGCCCGCTCATGCCCAGGTGCGCGACGAGCGCCTCCCGGGGACCGTCGAGATCGAGCCACAGGAACTTGCCGCGCCGCCGGGCCGCGACGGCGCGGCGTCCGGCCAGGCGGGCACTTAGGTCACTCGCCCCCGGCAGGTGCCGGCGCACCGCCCGCGGGTGGCGCACCTCGAGCGCCGCCACGCGCCGACCCACCACGTGCGCCTGCACACCGCGCCGCACGACCTCGACCTCGGGCAGCTCGGGCACCGGCTAGCCGGCGGTCTCGGGATGACGCTGGCGCAGCACCGCCCAGGCCAGGGACGCGGCGCGCTGCTCCGCCTGCTTCTTGCTGCCCCCGTGACCGACTCCCAGGTGCTCACCCCCGACGTGGGCGACGGCGGTGAAGCTCTTCGCGTGGTCCGGGCCCTGCTCGGCGACGACGTACTCGGGGACCCCCAGACCGGCCACCGCGCTCAGCTCCTGCAGGCTGGTCTTCCAGTCCAGGCCCGCACCCAGGGTCGCGGCGTCGGCCAGCAGGGGATCGATCAGGCGGTGCACGAGGGCCCGGGCCGCGGGCATGCCCTGGTCGACGTAGACCGCGCCGATGAGCGCCTCGACCGTGTCGGCGAGGATCGAGTCCTTGTCGCGCCCGCCCGTGGTGACCTCGCCGCGACCCAGGTACACGTAGTCGCCGACGCCCAGGTCCCGCCCGACGCCGGCCAGCGCGCGCATGTTGACGACCGAGGCGCGCAGCTTGGCTAGCTGGCCCTCGGGCAGGTCGGGGTAGGCGTGGTACAGCGTGTCGGTGACGACCAGTCCCAGCACCGAGTCGCCGAGGAACTCCAGCCGCTCGTTCGTGGGCAACCCGCCGTGCTCGTAGGCGTAGCTGCGGTGGGTCAGGGCCCGGCGCAGCAGCGCGGGTTCGACCTGCGCCCCGAGCACGGCGAGCAGGCCGGCGGCGTCGGCCGGACGGCTGCGGGCCATGCGGGGCCCGCTCAGGCCTGGTGCTCGGTGCGCTCTGCCGCGGCGTAGTGGCGCCCGGCGTACGTGCCGCACGCGGGGCAGGCCATGTGCGGCTGGCGCAGCTCACGACACTGGGGGCACAGCGACAGCGTCGCCGGCGTCGCCTTCCAGTTCGCCCGGCGCGAGCGGGTGTTGGAGCGCGACATCTTGCGCTTCGGGACGGCCACGTCAGTTCTCTTCCTGTGCGTCGGACGGCGGTCGCGGGCGAGCGTCGTCCAGCTTCGTCGACTGGCTCTCGTCGAGCGCCAGGTCCTGCAGCATCGACCAACGCGGGTCGACGACGTCGTGGTGGTGCTCCGGCTCGTCGCCCAGGCGCGCCCCGCACTGCGAGCACAGCCCCGGGCAGTCGTCCCGGCACAGCGGTTGGAACGGCAGTGCAGGCACCACCGCGTCACGCAGCACGGGCTCCAGGTCGATCAGGTCGCCCTCGAGCTCGTGCACCTCGTCCTCGTCGACGTCCTCGGCCGGGCGCCTACCGGGGTAGGTGTACAGCTCGGTGAGGGTGACCTGGATCTCCTCGTCCAGATCGCCCAGACACCGGATGCACTCCCCGCCCACCCGGGCGCGGACCGCCCCGGTGACCAGCACACCCTCCATCACCGACTCCAGCCGAAGGTCCAGGTGAATGCTGGAACCCTCGATGACGCCGATGATCTCGGTGCCCAGGTCGGCGGGCGCGGGCACGTCGCGGGACATCGTGAGCATCGACCCCGGACGCCGATCCAGCTCGTGGGTGTCGAGCACGAGCGGCGCGCGGTGGTTCAGACGGATCGCGAACTCCCAGACGTGACGCAGCCACTGACCTAGTCCTGACCGGGCGCGACACGGCTGCGCCCAGTCGATCTGACGCACCAGGCTAGCGGACCACCCCCCGCCGGCCCAATCAGCGGCCTAGTCAGCCGGACAACCAGCGGGCGAATCTGCGGGCAAGTCAGGGTGCAGACAAGCCGGCACCCAAGGCGCCCTCGGTGTCGCCGTCGCCGGATCCGGCCCGGCCACCGTCGGCCGCCTGGCGCTCGGCCAGGCGCTCGCGGCCCCGGCGCACCTGCGCCATGAGCTGGTCCAAGGCGATCTCGAACTCGCCGAGCTTGCGGTCCACGTAGTCGTCGGCCTGGGTCAACAGGCGCTGCGACTCGCTCTGCGCCGCCGACAGCACCGCGTCGGCGCGCTCGCGGGCGCTCACCACGACGGCGGTCTCCTCGACCAGCCGGTCGTGCTCGGCACGCGCCTGCGCCACCAGCTGCTCGGCCTGCGCCCGGCCCTGGTCGACGACGGCGGCGCGGTCGCTGAGCAGCACGTCCGCGTCGTGCAGCTGGGCCGGCAGCAGCTCGCGTAGGTCGTCGAGCAGGCCGAGCAGCTCGGCCCGGTTGACCAGGGCCGAAGCCGACATCGGCATCGCCCGCGCGTCCTCGACCAGGGCGCTGATCTGATCCAGCTTGTCGTGCACGTCCACGCGCTCAGATCCTCTCGCTGTCGGGCCACCTAGTCGCGAGCTGGACCCCGACGCGCCACCAACACCTCTCGGACGGCGTCCGGCACCAGTCCGCTGACGTCTCCACCGTAGGCGTTCACCGCCTTCACCAGGCTGCTCGACACGTGCGCCAACCCCGGGTCGCCGGGCACGAACAGCGTCTCGATGCCGGTGAGGTGCCGGTTCATCAACGCCATCGCCAGCTCGTACGCCATGTCGCCCCCACCGCGCAGGCCCTTGACGATCGCCTCGGCGCGGACCTCTTGGCACACCTGCACCAGCAGGCGGCCCTCGAACGCCGCCACCCGCACGCCGGTGCGCTCGCCGACGGCGGAGCGCAGCATCGCCGTCCGCTCCTCGATCGTGAACATCCCCTTCTTGTCCGGGTTGTCCATGATCGCGACGACCACCTCGTCGCACAGGGTGCGGGCGCGCTCGATCACGTCCAGGTGTCCCACGGTGAGCGGGTCGTAGGACCCGGGGCAGACGCAGCAGCGCACGAACGCGAACCTACCCCGTCGACGTGACCACCTAACGCATGCGCCGTGCCTGCTGGTGCTGCGGCGGCGCGTCACACAGGAGGCCGCGCCACAAAGGAGCACGTCGCCGCGCACCGGCTCGCCCGGGCACCGGGGTTGCCTGATCACGGCGGGACGGCGCTCAGCGGGTTTTCGCGTACCAGACCTGCGTCTCGCCGTAGGACCGCGTGTCGTAACGGTGCAGCCCCGCGGGCCAGGTCGGCTCCGGGGTCCGGGTGCTGCGCTCGACGACCACCACCGCGTGCGCCACCAGCCAGTGGCCCGCGACCAACGACGCGAGCACCTGGCCCAGAGCCACCTCGTCCAGCGCGTACGGCGGGTCGGCCAGCACGAGGTCGAACGCCGCGCCGCCGCAGGGGCGGGCGAGCAGCCGCTCGACCCGTTGGGCGACCACCTCGCCGTGGGACAGCCCGGTCGAGTCCAGGTTGCGCCGGATCATCCGGGCCGTCGCCGGCCCCTGCTCCACCAGCAGTGCCGATCGGGCTCCCCGGCTCAGCGCCTCGATGCCAAGGGCCCCCGAGCCGGCGTACAGGTCGAGCACCCGGGTGGCGTCCAGCATCCCGTCGTGCTCGAGGCGGCTGAACAGCGCCTCGCGCACCCGGTCGCTGGTCGGCCGGGTGAGCTGGCCCGCGGGTGCCTGCAGCCGGCGCCCCCCGGCGGCCCCCGCGATGATGCGCACCATGGGCGAAGGTTAGGGCTGTCCGCGCCCGCGTGGGGCCTGGCAGGTCAGCCGCGTTCGAGGAACTGCTCGCCCTCGTCACCGACCAGCAGGTCGATGGCGGCCACCAGAGCGGGCTCAGCGTCCAGGCGCGGGTCGTCGCGGATGACCTGGGCGGCGTCCTCGCGCGCGTCGGCGATCAGGTCCTCGTCGCGCAGCACCCGCAGCAGGCGCAACGAGGAGCGCAGCCCCGACTGCGCCGCGCCCAGGACGTCGCCCTCCTTGCGCAGCTCCAGGTCGCGGCGGGCGAGCTCGAACCCGTCGTGGCACTGCTGCACGGCGGCCAGTCGCTCGCGGGCCGCGGTGCCAGGCTCCGCGTCGGTCACCAGCAGCGCCAGACCGGGCTCACCCCCGCGTCCGACCCGTCCGCGCAGCTGGTGCAGCTGGGAGATGCCGAACCGGTCGGCGTCCAGCACCACCATGACCGTCGCGTTCGGGACGTCGACCCCGACCTCGATCACGGTGGTGGCCACCAGGACGTCGACCTGGCCGGCGGCGAACCGGCTCATCACCTGCTCGCGGACCTCGCTGGGCAGCCGGCCGTGCAACATGTCGAGGCGCAACCCCGCCAGGGCCGGCTCGCTGCGCAGCCGCTCGAGGGTGTCGAGCACGGCCGCCGGCGGACGCTGAGACTGGCCCGGCTCGTCCGGCACCAGGTCGTCCAGCCCCTGCTCGGGCCCGGTGTCGTCCGCACCGCCGATCCGCGGGCACACGACGAACCCCTGCCGCCCGGCCCGCGCCTCCTCGGCCAGCCGCTGCCAGACCCGGGCTACCCACAGCGGGTTGTCGCCGGTGACCACATGGGTGCTCGTCGGACGCCGGCCGCTGGGCAGGTCGCGCAGCGTGGAGGTCTCCAGGTCCCCGAAGACCGTCATGGCCACGGTCCGCGGGATGGGCGTCGCAGTCATG
This sequence comes from Kineosporiaceae bacterium, assembly GCA_027345905.1. GTDB lineage: Bacteria > Actinomycetota > Actinomycetes > Actinomycetales > Angustibacteraceae > DAIETC01. Next base: position 7,604 of record DAIETC010000217.1, read on the forward strand.
ACGAGCACGTGCGGGGGCACCGACCCCTTGGCGCGCAACAGGTCGCGCTGCTCGACCCCGAACCTGTGCTGCTCGTCGACGACGACCAGGCCGAGCTCGGCGAACTGCACGCCCTCCTGCAGCAGGGCGTGGGTGCCGATGACGATCCCGGCCTGCCCGGACGCCGCCTCCAGCAGCGCCCGCCGGCGCGCCGGCGCCGGCTGCGACCCGGTGAGCAGCGTGACCCGGGTGGCCAGGTCGTGACCGCCGAGCTGGCCGCCTTCGGCCAGGTCCCCGAGCAGCGCAGTGATCGAGCGGTGGTGCTGCATGGCCAGGACCTCGGTGGGCGCCAGCAGCGCGGCCTGCGCGCCTGCGTCCACGACGGTCAGCATCGCCCGCAGGGCCACGACCGTCTTGCCCGACCCGACCTCCCCCTGCAGCAGCCGGTGCATCGGGTGCTCGGCGGCCAGGTCGCGGGCGATCCGCTCGCCGACCGCGCGCTGGCCGTCGGTGAGTCGAAACGGCAGGCGGGCCTCGAACGCCGCGAGCAGCCCATCCGGGCGAGTGGGGCGCGCGGTGGCGGGCAGCAGCAGGCGGGCGGCCCGGCGGCGCAACAGGGCGGCCTGCAGGACGAAGGCCTCCTCGTAGCGCAGCCGGCGCCGGGCCTGCTCGGCCTGGGCCATCGACTCGGGCGCGTGCACGGCCACCAGGGCCTGGTGCAGCGGCATCAGGCCGCGCTGGGCGCGGACCTGCTCGGGCACCGGCTCGGGCAGCGGTGCCAGGCCGGCCACCAGGACCTTGGTCGCCCTCGCGATCTGCCAGGACTCCAGGCCCGCGCCCGCCGGGTAGATGGGGATCGGCGCCTGCACGAGGGTCGCGACGTCGCGGGCGTCCTCGCCGCCCTCGAACAGGTCGTAGCGGGGGTTCACCAGCTGCAACGAACCCTGGTAGCTGCCGACCTTGCCGGAGAACAGCCCCACCCGGCCGACCCGCAGCTCGTGCTCCTTCGCCTCGTGCATCCGCCGGGCCCGGTGAAAGAACGTCAGCGCGAGCGTGCGCTGCCGGTCGCCCACCAGCACCGCCAGGATGTACCCGGGCCGGTTGGCCATCGCCCGGCCGCGGACCTCGACGACCCGGGCGAGGACGGTGACGTGCTCACCCATGGGCAGCCTGGACAGGTCGGTGAGCTCACCGCGGTGCAGGTACCGGCGCGGGTAGTGCCGCAACAGCTCGCCGACGGTGCGCAGCCCCAAGGTCTTGTGGATCCGGTTCGCGGTCGCCTTACCGATCCGGCGCTCCAGCGGGACGTCCAGCTCGAGGCTCACTCGAGGCCCAGCACGAGCAGGGACGCCGGCTGCCCGCCGTCCACGACGTGGACCTCGAGGTCCGGACGCCGGTCGCGGACCTGCGCCGCCAGCGCCTGCGCCAGGCCCAGGGCGCCCGGCGCCGCGCCGGCGACCAGCGTGAGCAGCTCGCCGCCGGCGGCCAGCATCCGGGTGGCCACCGCCA
>DAIETC010000224.1 GCA_027345905.1 Kineosporiaceae bacterium
GGGCGCGGCGGGCGCAGGCGAGGGAGTCTCGGCGACGAGGGAGTCGACGACCAGGCGCCGGACGCCGAGCCAGGGCTTCACCTTCCGCCCCGGTCGCGCGAGCGGCAGCGGTTCGACGATCTCGAACCGCGCTATCTGCGCCGCCCCGACGTCAGCGAGCCGGGCGGGCGCAAGAGTGTCCTACCGTGAGCGCTCTGCTGCGCCCGCTGCGCTGGTGGGACGTCGAGGAGCTCGTCGCACTCGAGCAGGTGCTGTTCGGCGCTGACACGTGGACGGCGCCGACCTGGTGGGCCGAGCTGGCGCAGCCCAACCGCTGGTACACCTGCGTGCAACTGCCCGAGCGGGCCGGTGAGATCGCCGGGTACGCCGGGGCAGCCGTGAACGGCGCCCAGGCCGATGTGATGACGATCGCCGTCGCCCCGTGGGCGCAGTGCCGGGGCCTTGGGCGGCAGCTGCTGGACGCGCTGGTCGCCGCCGTCGCCGAGCGGGGGGCGAGCGAGCTGCTGCTGGAGGTGCGGGCCGACAACACCGCGGCCCAGCGGCTGTACGCGCGGGCCGGGTTCGAGCGGATCGCCGTCCGCCGTGGGTACTACCAGTCCGGCGGTGCCCAGGGGCCACCCAGCGCAGACGCGTGGGTGATGCGGTTACGGCCGGTGCGTCGGCCGGTGTCTGGGCCTTCGGTGCCCGGGCCTTCGGTGCCCGGGCCTTCGGTGTCCGGGCTTTCGGTGCCGGGAGCCTCGATACCCTGACCCTCGATAGCCTGACCCTCGTGAGCGACGCCCCTCTCGTGCTCGGCATCGAGACCTCGTGTGACGAGACCGGGATCGGGATCGTGCGGGGCTCGACGTTGCTCGCCGACGCGGTGGCCAGCAGCATCGAGGAGCATGCGCGGTTCGGCGGGGTGGTGCCCGAGGTCGCCAGCCGGGCCCACCTGCAGGCCATGGTCCCGACGATCGAGCGTGCCTGCGCCGACGCCGGAGTCGGGCTCAGTGATGTCGATGCCCTCGCCGTCACGAGCGGGCCCGGCTTGACCGGCGCGCTGCTCGTCGGCGTGGCCGCGGCCAAAGCGCTCGCGATCGCCCTCGGCAAGCCCCTGTACGGCGTGAACCACCTGGCCGCGCATGTGGCGGTCGACGTCCTGGAGCACGGCCCGCTGCCCGAGCCGACCATCGCGCTGCTTGTCTCCGGTGGCCATTCCTCGCTGCTGCTCGTCGCGGACGTCAGCGACGACGTGCGCTCGCTGGGGGCCACGCTGGACGATGCGGCCGGTGAGGCGTTCGACAAGGTCGCCCGGCTCCTTGGTCTGCCCTTCCCGGGTGGACCGCACATCGACCGACAGGCGCGTTCGGGAGACCCTCGGGCCATCGGGTTCCCGCGCGGGCTGACCGGGCAGCGCGACGATGAGCGACACCGGTACGACTTCTCGTTCTCCGGCCTGAAAACGGCCGTCGCGCGCTGGGTCGAGGCGCGCGAGGCCAGCGGGGAGGCGGTGCCGGTGACCGATGTGGCGGCCAGCTTCCAGGAGGCCGTGGTCGACGTGCTGACCCGCAAGGCCGTGCTCGCCTGCCGCGAGCACGGTGTGGGCCACTTGTTGATCGGTGGTGGGGTGGCCGCGAACTCTCGGCTGAGGTCGCTGGCCGCTCAGCGTTGCGCGGATGCCGCCATCGAGCTTCGCGTGCCGCGTCCGGGACTGTGCACCGACAACGGGGCCATGGTGGCCGCCCTTGGCGCCCAGCTGCTCGCCCGGGGCCGTCCCCCCTCCGCTCTCGACCTGCCAGCTGACTCCTCCATGCCCGTCACCCTGGTTCGTGCCTGAGGTCGCGCTCGGGCTGGCGCTGCTGGCGCTTGCGGCCGGGCTGCTGGTCGGCGGGGCGGAGTTGTTCGTCGAGAACCTCGCCGCCGCCGCTTCGCGTCTTGGGCTCTCGGTCCTGGCGGTTGCCGTGCTGCTGGCCGGCGCCGAGCCGGAGGAGGCGCTCACGTCCGCTCTCGCCTCGGCAGCCGGGCGGCCGGCCCTGGCCGTGGGCGACGCGATCGGCGCCAACATCACGGTGCTGGCCCTGGTCCTGGGCCTTGCCGCGGTGCTCGCTCCCGTCCCGGTCAGTCCGCGGGTGCGCCGCTATGCCGTGATGTCCAGCGTTGCCGGAGTCTGCGCCGTCGCCGTCCTGGCGGACGGGCGAGCCTCGCGGGTCGAGGGATTGGCACTGATCAGCGCGTACCTGGTCCTGATCGCTGTGGTGTGGTGGCGCGAACGCGAGCCCCCGGCGATCGGCGAGCTGGCCGAGGCACACGTCGCCGTCATGCCGGGCGGGGGCGGCACGGGTCCTGCGTCGAGTGCCGATCTGGGCGCTGCGCCCGGTGACGCGGCTGGCCGCACTGGCGTTGCTGCCGGTGCTGGGCTGGCCAAGGCCTTCGCCGGGATCGTGGTCATGACCATCGGGGGCGGCGCGGCCGTGGCGGGTGCCCAGCGGGTGGTTTCGGGCACCGGGACCTCGGACTCCGTGGTGGGGCTGACCCTGCTCGCCCTCGCGACAAGTGCCGAGATGCTGGCTCTCGTCGTTGCCGCGCACCGGCACGCCGTCGCCGAGATCGCCGTGGCCGGTGCCGTTGGCGCGGCGGCCTACAACGCCACCGTAACCCTGGGTGTGGCCCCTTTGGTGCGTCCGCTGCAGGTGCACGGCTTCCTGGCCCCGTCGGTCCTGGCGGCACTGTTGCCCCTGCTGCTGCTCGCTCTGGCCCGGCACGGCCGCCTGGGCCGGGGGGCGGGCATCGTGCTGCTCGTCGTCTATGTGGCCGCACTGGTCGCGACGTACACCGGCCTGTGGGCCCTGTGACCACCTGCGCCGGGTGACCACCTGCGCCGTGCTGCACAGACGGGCTGTGACCCAAACCCGCTCGCTGCCCGAGCCAGGGCAGGACTACCGTGATGGTGTCCCGCCGTGCGGGCCGCACTGGGCGTGGAGTTCGTTCGCGCCGCCGAACCGATGAGGACGGGGAGCACAACATGTCCAAGGACAAGCAGGGCCGTGAGGCTAAGAAGCCGAAGAAGCCCAAGGTGGCCACGCCGGTCAGCAAGACCGCCGCACCGCTGATGACGAACAAGCCCAAGTAGCTCAACAGGTCACCGAGTCGGCACCCGCACGTCACTTGAGTTTGCCCATGACGCGATCCTGCATCGGCCCTGGTGTGAAGCGGCGACTGGTGCGAGGAAGCGACTGGCCGCTCGCATGGGAATCCGTCGCGACCGGCCCAGCGCAGTTCGCAGGTGCCCGGGCAGCTCGCACCGCCCAGCTCCGCTAGCGAACTCCTGTCGCCAGAGGTCGTAGGGGTGGCCCTGGCCGAGCACAGCCCGGCGCGTGGATCACCGGCGTCGACATCTCGACCGAATCGCTTGGCGCCGCCGCGGAGCGCGTAGCGGCGGCAGGCATCGACACTGTGACGTTCGCCCAGGCCGACGTGGTCAGCCCTGCGGATGGCGACGGCGCACTAGCGGCCGAGTCGTTAGATCACGTCTTCGTGTGCTTCCTGCTGGAGCATCTATCACGGCGCGTCGAGGCGTTGACCCGGCTGCGCAGCATGCTCAAGGCCGGTGGCCGTGAACCAGCCATCGCCGCCGCTCTGATCGCAGGCTGCGCACTTCGACGCCGGCTTCGGCGAGCTTGAGCGAGCCGCCGACGCGACGTTGCCAGTCTCGTGAGGTCCGCTGGTAGCATCAGCAGTACTACTCGGGTAGCATAAGACCCATGAAACTCAGCGTCAGTCTCCCCGACGAAGACGTCGCCGTGCTCGACGAGCACGCCCGCAAGACGGGCCTGCAATCTCGCTCGGCCGCGATCCACCAAGCCGTCCGACTACTACGCCAGTCCGGGCTCGAGGACGACTACGCAGCGGCCTGGCAGGACTGGGAGCGCTCAGGCGAGCGTGACCTGTGGGAGACAGTGGCAGGGGACGGCCTGTCCTGATGCGCCGTGGAGAGGTTCGCTTGGTCGATCTCGATCCCGTACGGGGCAGCGAGGCCAACCGACGGCGACCCGCCGTCGTGGTCAGCAACGATCGCGCCAACGCCGCCGCCGAGCGCTTGGAGCGAGGAGTCGTCACTGTGGTGCCCCTGACCAGCAGTACGACGAGGATCTTCCCCTTTCAGGTCCTCCTGCCGGCAGCCCAGGCTGGGCTGCGGGTCGATTCCAAGGCCCAGGCCGAGCAAGTCCGTTCGGTAGCCGTCGAGCGACTCGGGCCCGCTCTCGGGCGGCTGCCCACGCCGATCATGGCCGAGATCGACGAGGCCCTACGGCTCCATCTCGACCTGTAGCTGTCCCACATGACGACCGTGCTATCGGGAGGGCTCACGTGTGCCGCCCCGGCTTCGATGACTGCTTCTTACTTTGACAGGATGTAGTTGTGCCAGAACATCAGCAGAAAGGTCGGCGCTTCCGTATCCAACCGAATTCCGCCATGGGGCCGTGCGGTTGGCTCTGGACCACCAAAGCAGTATCATCCGTCCCAGTCCAATGCAATTCAGTCAATTCAAAGCACTTTCTAATTTATCGTACAATCAATAGCGGCACTACAGCTCCACTAATCAACGTAGATCCTATCGCAACACCCCACACGATCAAATTATGACGGCTAAACGTTATTGGTTTCAGTGTCCCAGCTT
>DAIETC010000235.1 GCA_027345905.1 Kineosporiaceae bacterium
AGGCGAGGTGCGCTGCGCCTACGTCCGACACGCCGTCCGGGCTGGGATGACGGTGAGCGCGGCGGCCGGTGTGGGCGCTGCGACCTAGACTCACGCCCATGCCCGTCCGCTCCACCGCACCGAAACCATCTGCTGAGGCCGACTCGTTCGTGCACCTGCACGTGCACACCGAGTACTCCATGCTCGACGGTGCGGCGCGCATCGACGACCTGTTCGCCGAAGCCGCACGCCAGCAGATGCCGGCGATCGCGACGACCGACCACGGCTACCTCTTCGGTGCCTACGAGTTCTGGAAGGCCGGCCAGCGCCACGGCGTCAAGCCCATCATCGGGCTCGAGGCCTACCTGACCCCGGGCACCAGCCGCTTCGACCGCACCCGGGTCAAATGGGGCGATGGCGGGCGCGACGACGTGTCCGGCTCGGGCGCCTACACGCACATGACGTTGCTCGCGCAGAACAACGAGGGCATGCGCAACCTGTTCCGGATGGCCTCGCTGTCCTCCCTCGAGGGCCACTACTTCAAACCGCGCATGGACCGCGACCTGCTCTCCCGCTATGGCGCCGGGCTGATCGCGACCACCGGCTGCGCGGGCGGTGAGATCCAGACCCGCCTGCGCATGGGCCAGTACGCCCAGGCCCGCGAAGCCGCGGCGCAGTTTCGTGACATCTTCGGTCCCAAGAACTTCTTCGTCGAAGTGATGGACCACGGGCTCGACGTCGAACGAGCCACGATCAAGGACCTGCTGCGGCTGGCCGACGACCTCTCGCTGCCCCTGGTCGCGACCAACGACCTGCACTACACCCATGCCGCCGACGCCGGCGCGCACGCGGCCTTGTTGTGCGTGCAGTCCGGTTCGGCGCTCGCCGACCCCGGCAGGTTCAAGTTCGACTCCGACGAGTTCTACCTCAAGACGGCCGCCCAGATGCGCCAGCTGTTCCGTGAGCTGCCGCAGGCGTGCGACAACACGCTGCTGATCGCCGAGCGCTGCGAGGTCTCGTTCACCGAGGGCGAGGGGCGGTTCATGCCGCGCTTCCCGGTGCCCGAGGGCGAGAGCGAGCCGTCCTGGTTCGCCAAGGAGGTCGAGCTGGGGCTGCGCCGGCGCTACGCCGGACAGGTTCCGGACGACGTCCGCCGCCGGGCCGAGTACGAGACCGAGGTGATCTGCTCCAAGGGCTACGCCGGCTACTTCCTGGTCGTCGCGGACTTCATCGGCTGGGCCAAGCGCAACGGGATCCGGGTGGGCCCGGGGCGCGGCTCGGGCGCGGGCGCGATGACCGCCTACGCGATGGGCATCACCGACCTGGACCCGTTGCAGCACGGTCTGCTGTTCGAGCGGTTCCTCAACCCCGAGCGGATGTCGATGCCCGACTTCGACATCGACTTCGACGAACGCCGCCGCGGCGAGGTGATCCGCTATGTCACCGACAAGTACGGCGACGACCGGGTCGCGCAGATCGTCACGTACGGCACGATCAAGGCCAAGCAGGCCGTCAAGGACGCCAGCCGGGTGCTGGGCTACCCGTTCGCGATGGGCGAGAAGATCACCAAGGCGATGCCCCCCAGCGTGATGGGCAAGGACGTCTCGCTGTCCGGGATCTTCGACAAGGACCACAAGCGGTACGCCGAGGCCGAGCAGTTCCGTCAGCTGCACGACGCTGACCCCGACGTCGCCAAGGTGGTCACCACGGCGCTGGGCCTAGAGGGCCTCAAGCGCCAGTGGGGAGTGCACGCGGCAGGCGTCATCATGTCCAGCGAGCCGCTTGCCGACCTGGTGCCGATCATGCGCCGCGAGCAGGACGGCCAGATCATCACCCAGTTCGACTACCCCAGCTGTGAGGCGCTGGGCCTGGTGAAGATGGACTTCCTGGGCTTGCGCAACCTGACGATCCTGGACGACGCGCTCGTGAACGTCCAGGCCGCGCGGGGCATCACGGTCGACCTGGACGAGCTCAGCAAGGACCTGAGCGACTCCGCGACCTTCGAGCTGCTCGCCCGCGGCGACACGCTGGGCGTCTTCCAGTTCGACGGCACCCCCATGCGCTCGCTGCTGCGGCTGATGAAACCGGACCGCTTCGAGGACATCTCCGCCGTCGGTGCCCTTTACCGTCCCGGCCCGATGGGTG
>DAIETC010000170.1 GCA_027345905.1 Kineosporiaceae bacterium
GCCCTGCTGCGCCGCGTGCCGTCCTACATCGGCGCCGAACGCCGCGACCGGGGCGGTTTCCTGCGGGCCGTGTATCGCCGGTACGCCGGCGCCGACCTGCACGAGCTGGATGCGCTGGTCGACGAGCTGGTCACCCCACACGTCCTCGAACGGGTCAGCGGCGCGGCCCTGCGCCGGGTGCGCGAGCACCGCGCCGCGGGGCACCACACCGTGCTGCTCACCGGCGCCGTGCGCCCGTTGACCCGCCCGCTAGCCCCGCTGTTCGACCAGATCGTCGCCGCCGAGCTGGCCGTGGACACCGACGGGCGCGCCACCGGGTTCCTGGCCGCCCCACCCCTGGTCGGGGAGTCGCGCGCCGCCTGGCTGGTGCGCTACGCCGAGCTGGGCGGTTTCGACCTGTCGCGCTCGTACGCGTACGCCGACAGCCTCTCCGACCTGCCGCTGCTGCGCGCCGTCGGGCGCCCCACCGCCGTCTCACCCGACGTCCCGCTCTACCGCGCCGCACGAGCCGCCCGCTGGCCGATCGAGTCCTGGCGCACCCCCAGCATGACCTCGCGGACCCGCGGGCCCGACGTCCGGCACGACAGCACGGGGCTGGCCCTGCCATGAGGACCACGCCATGAGGACCACGCGATGATGCTGGCGCTCGAGCTGTTCCGCTCGATCCCTCGCTACGCCGCCGCCCGGGCCGTCGGCTCGCGCATGCCCGGGCTGCTCGTCGGGCCGATGGCACCCGTGCGGCTGGTCACCCGCGAGGAGCCGGCCGTGCGGCACGCCGGCTGGGCGCGGGTGCGCCCACTGCTGTCCGGCATCTGCGGCTCCGACCTCGGCGTGGTCACCGGCTCGACGTCGCTGTACTTCTCGGCGCTGGTCTCGATGCCGTTCGTGCCCGGGCACGAGGTGGTCGGCGAGCTGCTGGACGACGCCAGCGACCACACCGGCGCCCACCTGCCCCGTGGCACCCGGGTGGTCATCGACCCGGTGCTCGCCTGCGCCGCCCGCGGTCTGGCGCCGTGCCCGTCGTGCGCCGCGGGACGCACCAACCTGTGCGACCACGTCACCGTCGGCCACGTCTCGCCCGGGCTGCAGACCGGCTACTGCCAGGACACCGGCGGCGGCTGGGGCGAGCAGCTGGTCGCGCACAGCTCACAGCTGCACGCCGTCCCGGACGGTCTGGACGTCGAGCGCGCCGTCCTCGTCGAGCCGCTGGCCTGCGCGGTCCAGCTCGCCAGGCGGGCCCAGGTGCCCCCAGGCGGCAGCGTGCTGGTCTCGGGCGCGGGTGCGGTCGGGCTCTTCGCCGTGCTCGCCCTGCGCGAGCTGACCGACGCCGGGCGGATCACGGTCGTGGCCAAGCACGGGCGCCAGGGCGAGCTCGCCCGCGCGTTCGGAGCCACCGAGGTGGTCGCACCCGACGAGGCCATGCGCGCGGTGCGCCGGGGCACCCGGGCGCTGCGGGTAGCGCCCGAGGGCCTGCCCGGCCCGGCGGGGCGCCTGGCCGGGGGGGCCAGCGAGCTGCTGCTCGGCGGGGTCGACGTGGCGATCGACGCCGTCGGCTCGACCGGCTCGCTCGACATGGTGCTGCGCTCGACCCGCGCCGGCGGGCGCGTCGTCCTGTCCGGGATGCCGGCGGCAGCCGACCTGTCACCCGCCTGGTTTCGCGAGCTGGAGGTCGCCGGCACCTACGCCTCCACCGGCGACGCCTTCGAGGTCGCCCTGCGGCTGGCCGCCCAGGCACCGCTGGACGGTGTGGTCGGTGGCCGCTACCCGCTGCACCGCTGGCGCGAGGCCCTCGACCACGCCCACTCCGCGGGCCGGCTCGGCACCGTCAAGGTCTGCTTCGACGTCCGCAGCCGCGCATGATGTCCTTAGTCCCGTCCCCCCCAAGGAGCTGCTCGTGAGCCGGCCCGGATTCGTGCTGGAGGTCGACGACCGCACGCCCCCCCTCGTCGTCCACGAGGGTGAGGGCTTTCGGCTCGAGACCTTCCCCCGGGGCACTCGCGTCGTCTACCCACCGGAGTCGCTGCCGGGGATCCGGGACGTCGACGGGGCGATCCGCGCCGCGCTGCTGTCACCCACCGGCAGCGAGCCGCTGCCCGCGCTGCTGCACGCGGGGATGCGGCTGACCATCGCCTTCGACGACGTGTCCCTGCCGCTGCCGCCCATGGTCAAGCCCGACATCCGCCAGCGGATCATCGAGCAGGTGCTGACGATGGCGGCCGAGGCCGGCGTCGACGACGTCGAGCTGATCAGCGCCAACGCGCTGCACCGCCGGCTCACCGCGGCCGAGCTGAAGGACATCGTGGGCGAGCGGGTGTTTCGTTCGTTCTTCCCTCAGGGCGCGCTGTACAACCACGACGCCGAGGACCCGGACGGGATGCTGCTGATCGGCGAGACCGACCGCGGCGAGGTCGTCGAGATCAACAAGCGGGCCGCGCAGAGCGACCTGCTCGTGTACGTCAACGTCAACCTGGTCGCGATGGACGGCGGTCACAAGTCGGTGCCGATCGGGCTGGCGGGGTACAAGAGCCTGCGCCACCACCACAACAGCCACACGATGGTGCACTCGCGCTCGTTCATGGACCACACCAAGTCCGCGCTGCACCACTCGGCCTGGCGGATGGGCCAGCTGC
>DAIETC010000249.1 GCA_027345905.1 Kineosporiaceae bacterium
GTGTCGACGGCCACCGACGGGGCGTCCGGGCTGATGCTCAGGCCCGAGGGGTTGATCGCGGACAGCCGCATCGTCGTGGACGCGTTGGGGTCCTCGCCCACCCCGCCGTCCTTGGACGCCTCGTCTGGTGCCATGCCTGCCTCCTCGACCACGCCACGCGCCACGTTCTGCGCCGGACGTCAGCCTGCCACAACTCTGCCCCTGTACTGAAGGGTCAATGTGAGTGGTGGACCGGATCAGCCCAGGCGCTCGGCGTACGCCGCGGCGTCCAGCAGCTGCACGCCCGCCGGATCCGCAAGGCGGACCTCGAACATCCAGCCCTCGCCGTAGGGCTCGGAGTTGACCAGCTCCGGGCTGGCCTCCAACGCCTCGTTGCACGCGACGACGGTTCCGCTGACCGGGGCGAACAGGTCGCTGACGCTCTTGGTGGACTCGACCTCACCGCAGGCCTGGCCGGCCGTGACGGTGGCACCGACGCTCGGCAGCGTGACGAAGACGACGTCACCCAAGGCGTTCTGGGCGTAGTCGGTGATGCCGACCCGCGCCACGTCCGCGCTGATGCGCACCCACTCGTGCTCGTCGGTGTAGTGCAGGTCCTGGGGGACGTCATGCGCGCTCATGGATGCCTCGATCTGTCGGGTGGACGGGTCAGCCGGACGGCGAAGCCGGGCTGGCCGGGCGAGCGTACTGAGGCGCTTTGACGGCGTGCAAGGCGCTCACCGTGAGGGTGGCACGTGCCGCGACCGTCGCTCGGGCGGTTTGCGGCAGGCTCGCGATGACGCCCCCGGGGATCTCCAGCGCGGTGGCCATCGTCTGGCTGTCGCCGATGGCCAGCACCGTGTACGGCGGGGTCAGGCGGGTCCCGTCCACCTCGACGCCGCCCGCCACGTCGGTGAAGGCGGTCGAGGCCACCACGCGGACCTGCCCCAGCTGGATGGCCTCGGCGCCGGCATCACGAAGCTCTTGGACCAGGTCGAGCAGCGCTGGCGCGCGGACGGCGGTGGCGGGGTCGGCGATGTACACCTCGATGCCGGGCCCCTGCGCTGCCATCGTGCCCGCGAGCACGCCCAGCACGCCCAGACGATCACGGGCCGCGGCGATCGCCGCCTGCGAGCCGTTGGCGCCGGTGGTCAGCTCGCGCAGCTGAGACTGCAGGTCGGACTGCTCGCTGGCCAGCCGGTCGCGGCGCTCGCCGACGTCGTCCAGGATGCGCACCAGGTCACTTTGCCGAAGGGAGCTAAGGCCCTCCTCGTTGTTCTGGCGCAACTGGGTCACCAGGGCGAAGCCGAGGGCGGCGACCAGCAGGGCCCCGAGGATCTGCGCCCGGGTGACCCCCGGCCGGATCCCGGCGGCCAACCGGCGCCATGCGCCCGGTCCCGGTTCGAGGGCTGGGGTGTCGCTCATGCGTGGAACAGGTGCCGGCGGATGGCGGCCACGTTGGAGAAGATCCGGATGCCCAGGACGACCACGACACCGGTGGAGAGCTGGGAGCCCACCCCGAGCTGGTCGCCGAGGTACACGATCAAGGCCGCGATGATCACGTTGGACAGGAAGGACACCACGAACACCTTGTCGTCGAAGATGCCGTCAAGCAGCGCCCGCAGGCCGCCGAACACAGCGTCCAGGGCCGCCACCACCGCGATCGGCAGGTAGGGCTGGGCCCAGATCGGCACCGAGGGCTGCAGGACCAGCCCGAGGACGACTCCGGCGATCAGGCCGAGGGCAGGGATCACGAGCCCTCCTAGGGCGAGGTAACGACCGGGGGTGCGGTAACGGCCGCGGGTGGGGTAACGGGCTGTGCCTGGCGGATGTCCAGCCCGGCGCTGGCGGGCAGCACGAGACGGGTCGAGGTCGTGAGGTTGTACCGGATACCGAAGTTGTCCGCCAAGTACTTCAGGTTACGCCCCCCTGGGCTGTCGCTGAAGGTGGCGGGCAGCTGGTTGGGGTCGCCGATCGCCGAGATGGCGTACGGCGGTGCCAGCGGTCTGTAGTCCACCAGGATGGCTTGACCCGCCGAGCGGATGGCCGACAACGCCGTCAACCGCTGGCCGTTGATCGAGACAGCTTCGGCGCCGCTGGCCCACAGGCCGTTCACGACCAGCTGCAGGTCCTGGTCCAGCACCCGACCGTTGTCGACTGCGGCACTGGCCCGCGGATCGCTGCCGGGAGCCGGCACGGAGGCCGGCGCATCGTTGACGGTGAGCAGGATCCCCGGACCCGTCACACTGACGGCGCCGGTGAGCACCCCGAGCTGGGTGATCCGGTCGGCGAGCGCGCCTTGGGACTGCTGGTCGAGCTGGCGGGCCCGTTCGGCTTCGATCCTGGCCTGCAGCGCCAGGTTGGCGCGCTGCAGACCCGAGGCGACCGCGTCCTGGCTGGTGATCTGGGCGATCATCCGGTCGCGCTCGGCAATCCGCGTGGTGCTCTGGCCCCGCGTCTGCAGGGCGGCTGCAGCCAGCAGCAGCCCGAGCAGGACCAGGATCGCCAGCGTGCGAGCCGAGCGCTCCGGTCGCCCGTCCGGCACCCCGTCGGCTCGCCGGCGCGCCGCCGCGGCCGCATAGCCGGGGTCGAGCGGACGGTCCATCAACTGGGTGAGCAGGGTCATGGACGCGTCGGGACGCCGCAGCGGTGGCTGGCTCATGCGCTGCTCGAAGGCGCGCGGACCAGCTGCCGGGTCTGGACCGCGTACATGATCCCGGCAACCCAGTACAGGCCGGTGCCCCACCAGACGAACGCCCAGCCCACCGGCCGGGCGACCTGCGCCAGCAAGCCGGTCCCGTCGGCCAGCAGCAGCAAGGGGAAGGCGTACAACAGGTTGAAGGTGGCGGCCTTGCCGACGAAGTGCACGGGAAGCGGGCCGTAGCCGTGGCGGCGAAGGACCGGCAGCAGGGCCGCGATGAACAGCTCGCGACCCAGCAGGCTCAGCACCAGCCACCACGGGACGACGGCGCGCCAGCCCAGCGCGAGCAGGGTGGTCAGGATGTACAGGCGGTCGGCGAGCGGGTCGAGCAGTGCTCCCAGCTGGGACTGCAGGGCGAACGTGCGCGCGATCTTTCCGTCCAGGTAGTCCGTGAGGCCCGAGGCCATCAGGACGCTCACCGCCCAACCGTCGCGGTGCGTCAGGACCAGCCAGACGAAGACGGGGACCCCGACCAGGCGCAGCGTCGACAGCACGTTGGGCAGCGTGAGGATGCGGTCGTTGGGGGCGGTCCGCACCTCGTTGATCATCGTTGCGCCTGCCCTCGCCGTCCCGAGTGTCTCGCGGTCCCCAGCCTAGGCGACCCGGCCGACAGGGCCCGCAAGTGCGCTGCTCGCCTGGTCGCCCGGCGGAGCAGGCGAGGCGGCCGCGCTAGCATCCGGGGATGTCGCGCGCTGAGCACCACCAGCACGCGCACGAGGTGCCTCGGGACCGCCACGAGCACGGGCACGAGCACGGGCACGAGGACCCTCACGCGCACGGGCATGGGCACGAGCACGCCCACCCGGGCGGGCTGCGCGGCTGGCTCGCCGGGCTGCTGCGACCGCACAGCCATGACAGCGCCGAGTCGGTCGACACCGCGCTGGAGTCCAGCCAGGCCGGCGTTCGTGCGGTGAAGATCAGCCTGCTCGCGCTCGGGGCTACCGCCACGATCCAGGCGATCATCGTCGTGCTGAGCGGTTCGGTGGCGTTGCTGGCGGACACCATCCACAACTTCTCCGATGCCCTGACCGCCGTTCCGCTGTGGGTTGCGTTCGTGATCGGCCGGCGTGCGCCTTCGCGCCGGTACACCTACGGCTACGGGCGCGCCGAGGACCTTGCGGGCGTCTTCATCGTCGTGATGATCGCCCTGTCGTCAGTCGTGGCGGC
>DAIETC010000205.1 GCA_027345905.1 Kineosporiaceae bacterium
GGCAGCGACAAGGCGACCGGCTACGAGCGGATGAAGGCCAAGGTCCAGGACGAGCTCAAGCAGCACTTCCGCCCCGAGTTCCTCAACCGCGTCGACGACACGATCGTCTTCCCCCAGCTGACCCAGGACGAGATCATCAAGATCGTCGACCTCATGCTGGCCAAGCTCGACAACCGGCTGAAGGACAAGGACATGGGCATCGAGCTCACCACCGCGGCCAAGGCCTACCTCGCCGAGAAGGGCTACGACCCGGTGCTCGGCGCCCGCCCGCTGCGGCGCACCATCCAGCGCGAGATCGAGGACGTGCTGTCCGAGAAGATCCTGTACGGCGAGCTCAAGGCCGGCTCGATCGTCCTGGTGGACGCCACCGGCGAGGGCAAGGAGCGCGAGTTCGTCTTCACCGGCACGCCCAAGACTGCGCTGCCCGACGCGCCACCGGTCGAGGTGGCCGGCAGCGAATAGCCGCTGCGTCAGCGCAAACACACCCAGCCGTCTCCACCCCCCGTGATCATGCAATTCCGGTGCGCTCGAAGGGGACCTGCATGATCACGGGCGAGGCTGGGGCCAGGCCCACGGACGGCGAGAGTGCCGGCGCCGTGACGGTGCGCCCTGCGCGCACCAGCGACGTACCGGGCATCCGGGCGCTGGTCGAGCCGCTGGTTGCCCGGCGGGTGCTGGTGAACAAGGACGCGGTCGCCTACTACGCCGGGCTGCAACAGTTCCTCGTGGCGCTCACCGGGGACGAGCACGTGATCGGCTGCGGTGCGCTGCACGTGCTGTGGGACGACCTGGCCGAGGTGCGCACGCTGGCGGTCGACCCCGAGTACCTGGGCCGCGGGGTGGGTGGGCGCCTGCTCGATGACCTGCTTGAGCGGGCCCGCGACCTCGGCGTCCGGCGCGTCTTCTGCCTCACCTTCGAGGTCGAGTTCTTCGCCCGGCACGGGTTCGAGGTGATCAAGGGTGCCCCGGTCGAGCCGGCGGTGTACGCCGAGCTGCTGCGCTCCTACGACGAAGGCGTGGCCGAGTTCTTGGACCTGGACCGGGTCAAGCCCAACACCCTCGGCAACACCCGCATGCTGCGCCAGCTGTGACGTGCCGGTGCCTGGGCGCAGCTCAGCGCCCGCTCGCGGCGTAGAGACGGCGAACCACCTCTTCGACGTCCGGCTCCTCAACCGCCAGGTCGCGGACGTCGGCGCGCTGGCTGACCGCGGCCAGCACCTGGGCGGCCGTGGTCAGGTCGGGGGAGAAGGACAGTCGCTGGCGAAGCCCGCCGCCCTCGACCCCGACGAGCTGGGTGTGCGTGATACCCCCAAGCGGGGCGACCGGCTCGGCCAGGTCGACCACCAGCACCCGCTCGGCGCCCACCCGGGCAACCAGACCCGGCAGCGTGCCGTCGTACGCGATCGCTCCGTGGTCGACGACCAGCACCCGCTCGCACAGCCGTTGGATGTCACCCATGTCGTGCGTCGTGAGCAGCAAGGTGGTGGCGCGCTCGGCACGTTCCTCGCGCAGGAAGGCGCGCAGTCGCTCCTTGCTCAGCACGTCCAGGCCGACCGTGGGCTCGTCCAGGACGAGCAGCCGCGGGCGGTGCAGCAAGGCCGCCGCCACCTCGCCGCGCATCCGTTGACCGAGCGAGAGCTGGCGCACCGGCGTGGCCAGGAAGGATGTCAGCTCCAGCCGCTCGACCAGCTCGTCGAACCTCGGGGCCCAGGTGTGGCTGGGCAGTCGGTGCAGGGCGGCCAGGACCCGGAAGGACTCGACCAGGGGCAGGTCCCACCACAGGCCGCTGCGCTGGCCGAAGACGACGCCCACCTGGCGGGCCAGATTGCGGCGCTCCCGCACCGGGTCCAGACCGCAGGTGCGCACGGTGCCAGCGGTGGGCACCAGGATGCCGGTCAGCATCTTGATGGTGGTCGACTTGCCGGCGCCGTTCGCGCCGATGTACCCGACCGCCTCGCCAGCATGGATGTCCAGGTCGACCCCGGCGACCGCGCTGACTACGTGCCGGGTACGGCGTAACCGACCGGCGCGCCGGCGGACCACGAAGTCCCGTTGCAGGCTGCGGGCCTGGACGAGCAGCTCGGAAGAACTCATCCGCCGGCTCCGGTGTACCGGCGCATTCCGGCGCGCCAGACCAGCAGGGCGATACCCCACGCGAGTACCGCAACCAGCGGGGTCAGCCAGCCCAGCCAGGAGGGCAAGCCGGCCGGCCCGGGCTGCTCGACCAGCAGCAGGGCGGGCAGGTAGGCCGTGAAGGCCGCCGGTACGACGAAGGTGAACAGCACACGCAGCGGCAGGTGCAGGACGCTCGCGGGGTAGGACGCGGCGTACGACCCGCCGTAGGTGAACGAGTTCGCCAGCTCACCGCCGTCCACCAACCAGAACTGCATGGCCGCCGCCATCACGAACAAGGCCGAGAAGATCGCCGCACCGGTGACGGGGGTGAGCGCCAGCAGCACGACCTTCGCCGGTGTCCAGTGCGCGACGGCCGTGGGGGTCGCGACGGCGAGCACGATCAGCGCGACCCCGGTGCGTCCCAGGCGTTTGAGCGCCACGTCGCTGGTGACCAGCTGGGCCAGCGCCGGCAGCGGGCGGAGCAAGAACGTGTCCAGAGTTCCGGCGCGCAGGTAGGTGGGCAGGTTGTCGACGTGGCCCACCGCCAGGTCGGCCAGCGAGAAGCCGATGTTGGCCAGCGCGAACACGAGCAGCGCTCCCGAGGCGCTCATGGCGCCGAGCGTGGACGTGTGCGTGAGGATGACGTAGATCTCGACGAACTCCAGCAGGCCGATGCCCACGTTGGCGAACAGGTCCATGACGAACCCCGCGCGGTAGGCGGTCTGCGCGTGCAGCCGCGAGCCCAGCAGGGCCGTGTATGGCGCCCACGCGGGCGGCAGGTCAGCCACCTTGCACCACCAGCCTGCGGGTGGCGCGGGCGAGCACGAGCCGACCCACGCCGAGCGTGGCCACCGCCCACAGCGCCTGCAGGGCCACAACCTGCGCCGCGGCGGCCCCCGTGACCCGCCCGGACAGTACGTCGACGGGGGTCTGCAGCATCGAGGGGAAGGGCGTTGCGGAGGCGAGGGTGCCGAGCCATGGCGGGAACCAGGCGACCGGGACGATGAACCCGCTGAGCACGCCCGAGACGACCATGTGCAACGTCAGGGCGCCACGCACGTCCATCAGCCAGAAGGCGCTGAGGTTGACCGCGAACCGGATCGCGAACGAGATGACGACGCCGAGCAGGACGCTCAGCGCCCCGAGCAGGTAGGACCACGCGGACGGGGCCAGCGCCAACCCGGTCGTGAGGGCACCCACCGCCAGGGGCGGCAGCCCCCGGGGGAGCAGCACAAACGCGGCCCGCCCGAGATCGGCCGCGAGCCAGGACAGCTGCAGGTCGACCGGGCGCGCCAGGTCGACGGCGATGTCACCGGTGCGGACCCGGACGGCAAGCTCGTCCCATATCCCCAGCACCATGACCGTCATCAGCGCCTGGGTCAGCCACGAGTACGTCGCGACCTCCCGGGCGCTGTAGCCCGCGATGACGCCGCCTGCGGCGCCGACCGCCGCGACCGTGATCGCCGCACGCAACAGCCCGAACACCGAGTTGGTGAGGGCGCCGGCCACCGTGGCCATGCGATAGGCCGACCAGCGCCGGAACCCGGCGACGGCCAGGGCGGGCAGCGGGCGCACAAGAGCAGGACCTTACTCCGCCCGCTCAGCCCGGTAGGACGTATCGGCCGGCCGCGGTGCGCTCGAGCAGGCCGTCGGCCACCAGCGAGGCCAGGGCGCGCTGGGGCTGCTGCGGGTCGTGGCGGCCGAGCTCGGCCA
>DAIETC010000055.1 GCA_027345905.1 Kineosporiaceae bacterium
GGGCCTGCGCCTGCGCGAACAGCACGTCGACCGCGGCCGCGCGCTGGGCCACGACCGAGGCGGTCACCACCGACGCGTCTGCGGCCCGGGCAGCGACAACGGCCTGCGCGCGGGCCGCAGTGCGCGCCCGGTCGGCGGCGACGACGCTGCTCTGCGCCACCTGCAGGACCCGGTCGATGGCAGCCAGGCGGTCGGCCAGGTCCTGGGCGTCCGTCGAGCCCAGCAGGGTCGACACCAGCGCGTTCTGGCCGCCGCTCATGTAGAGCGCTCGCGCGGTGTTGGCCTGGTCGTCGGCGGCGCGCTGCGCGACCTGGCGCAGGTCGTCCTGGCGCGACTGGGCGAGGACGCTTGCCGTCACCTGCTGGCCCACGTTGGCCAGGGCTGCGTCGTACTGCGCTTGCGCGGCCTGCAACCGCCCGCTCAAGGCTCGCACCGCTGCCGCGGCCGCCTGGGCCTGCGCCCGGGCCCCGGCCGCGTCCTGCGCGGCCGCCGGCGGGCCGAAAAAGGTCAGGGTCAGCGCGCACACCAGTGCGGCGCCGGCAGTGCGCACGGCCCCCGGCCGAGAAGTCATGCAAAGGTCCTCGGCACGGCTAGTGGTGTTCTTGATCGTCGGCGTGGGAGTGTGACGCTGTCGAGGGAGGGGCACGAGCCGTGAACTGGCTGACCGAGCACCCTGTGCTGGGCTGGTTGGCGCTTGCGCTCGCTCTGGGCGTGGCCGAGATGGCCACGCTGGACTTCATCTTCGTGATGCTGGCCGGGGGAGCGCTGGCCGGCTCGCTGGCGGCGGCCCTGGGCCTGGGCTACGAGACCCAGATCGTCGTCGCGGTCGTCGCCGCGCTGCTGCTGCTGGGCCTCGGGCGCCCCATCGTGCTGCGCAAGATGCGCAGCGGCGAGGTGACGCTCACCGGCACAGCGGCACTGGTGGGACGCGAGGGCCTGGTGCTCGAGACGGTCACCAGCACCGGCGGGCGGGTCAAGCTGGGCGGCGAGGTGTGGTCTGCGCGCACCGCCCCACATGCCCGCCCGCCCGCCTTGCTGCCCGGCGCCAGCGTGCGGGTCCTTTCCATCGAGGGGGCCACCGCGCTCGTCGTCCCCACCGACCCGGACGAAACCGAAATGAGGCCCTCGTGAACACCGCTGGAACCGCCACGCTCGTCGTGCTCGCCCTGCTGGTGCTGTTCGCCCTGGTGGTGCTGGTGCGCACGGTCCGGATCGTCCCGCAGGCCACGGCCCAGCTCGTGGAGCGGCTCGGCCGCTACTCGCGGACCCTGGAAGCCGGCCTGCACCTGCTGATCCCGTTCATCGACAAGGTGCGCGCCAACGTCGACCTGCGCGAGCAGGTGGTCTCCTTCCCGCCCCAACCGGTCATCACCTCCGACAACCTCGTCGTCAGCATCGACACCGTCATCTAATTCCAGGTCACCGACCCCAAGTCCGCCGTCTACGAGATCTTCAACTACATCCAGGGCATCGAGCAACTGACCGTCACGACCCTGCGCAACGTGATCGGTTCACTGGACCTGGAACAGACCCTGACCAGTCGGGACCAGATCAACGGCCAGCTGCGCGGGGTGCTGGACGAGGCCACCGGCAAGTGGGGGATCCGCGTCAACCGGGTCGAGCTCAAGGCCATCGACCCGCCGGCATCGGTGCAGGACTCGATGGAGAAGCAGATGCGCGCCGAGCGCGACCGGCGGGCCACGATCCTGACCGCCGAGGGGGTCAAGCAGGCCCAGATCCTCACCGCCGAGGGCGAGAAGCAGTCGAACATCCTGCGCGCCGAGGGCACCGCCCAGGCGGCGATCCTCAACGCCCAAGGCGAGTCGCGGGCGATCACCCAGGTCTTCGACGCGATCCACCGCGGCAACCCCGACCAGAAGCTGCTGGCCTACCAGTACCTGCAGATGCTGCCCCGGCTGGCCAACGGCGACTCGAACAAGCTGTGGATCATCCCCAGCGAGCTCGGTGAAGCGCTCAAGGGCATCGGTGGCGTCCTCGGCACCCTCGCCCCGGACGGCGGCCGGGGCGGTTCCCCGGCCGCTAGGGGCACGCACACCGCAGACCAGGGGCCGGACGCCGGGGCGCCGGGTGACCCCGCCGACGGGCAGGCCGGTGCGCAGGGCGTTCCAGACGTGCTGCTGGCCGAGACCACCTTGCAGGACCCCAACGAGGCCCTGGCCGAAGCGCGCCGGGAGGCCGCCCGGGCCAGCGCCGAGGCCGAGGGCGCGGCGACGAGTGGGGTCCACCCCGGTCCGATGCCCTCGCGTTCGGCGACCCGGCCGCCCCAGCTGCCGCCCGTCGACCCCGAAGCCGGCCCACAGCCGCCCACCCCCTGACCCCCCTCACCCCCACCGCCGGTGATCGTGCGATCGCGGTGCACGCCACGCTTGTAAGGTCTGCGGGTGTGCCCTGGGTCGAAGTCGTTGCCATATTCCTCGCGGGCGTGGCTGCCGGCACCATCAATGCAGTGGTGGGCTCGGGCACGCTGATCACGTTCCCGGTGCTGCTCGCGTTCGGCTTCCCACCAGTGGTGGCGAACGTGTCGAACAACATCGGCTTGGTTCCCGGAGGGGTCACGGCGACGCTCGGTTACCGCACCGAACTGGGCGGCCAGAGCCGCAACATGCGGCTGTTGGCGCCGATGTCGCTTCTCGGTGCGGCGTCAGGAGCGCTCCTGCTGCTTCGGTTACCAGCATCGGCGTTCGAAGCCATCGTCCCGGTGCTGCTCGCCATCTCCCTCGTCCTCGTCGTGCTGCAGCCCAGGATCCAGGCGGTGGTCGCTCGCCGGCGCAGTGCAGCCCCGTCGTCCTCCGAGAGCGGCCATCAGCGACTCGTCATGGCCGGGACCTTCGTGGCCGGGGTCTACGGCGGCTACTTCGGGGCTGCGCAGGGGGTGCTGCTCGTCGGCCTCCTCGGCTCACTGCTACCCGAATCGCTGCAACGCGTCAACGCCCTGAAGAACTTGCTGTCACTGGTGGTTAACCTGGTCGCGGCCCTCGTCTTCGTGAGCGTCGCCCGAAACCACATCGACTGGCGCGTCGTCGCCCTGATCGCCGTGGGCTCGTTGATCGGCGGATACCTCGGGGCCCGTTACGGACGCCGGCTGCCGCCGTCCGCGCTGCGTGTGCTGATCGTGGTCGTCGGTGTCGTGGCGATCGTCCGGGTCGTGACCGGATGACCAACGGGTGAGCATCGAGCGGGTCGACGACCCGACCGACCCCCGGGTCCACGAGTACGTGGGCCTGACCGACCTGTCCCTGCGCACCAGGCGTGAGCCCGCCGAAGGTCTGTACCTGGCCGAGAGCGACAAGGTGATCCGCCGCGCCCTGGCAGCCGGGCACCGCGCGCGTTCCTACCTGATGGGCGAACGCTGGCTGGACGAGCTCCGCGACCTTGTGCGGGCCGCGCAACTTGCCGACGTGCCGGTCTACGTGGGCGAACCCGCTGTCCTGCAGGCGATTACGGGCTTCCACCTGCATCGCGGGGCCATC
>DAIETC010000058.1 GCA_027345905.1 Kineosporiaceae bacterium
TGGTGCCCAGGCTGACCGAGCGCGAGCTGCAGGTGCTCAAGCTGGTCGCCCGCGGGATGGGCAACCGCGACATCGCCACCGACCTGTTCATCAGTGAGAACACGGTGAAGAACCACGTGCGCAACATTCTCGAGAAGCTGCAGCTGCACTCCCGGATGGAAGCCGTCGTGTACGCCGTGCGCGAGCGGATCCTGGACCTGACCTGAGGCTCGCCGCTGCCGTGACGAGGACCGCTGGCCTCACGCCGTTGTCGTTGCCGCAGGCGCGGCGCATCGCCCTCGCGGCACAGGGTCTGGGTGAACCACGACCGGCGCAGCCTTCGATGCGCCACGTGCAGCGGGTGCTCGACAGGCTGGGCGTGGTCCAGATCGACAGCGTCAACGTGCTCGCGCGCAGCCAGTACCTACCCTTCTACTCCCGGATCGGGCCGTACGACACCGGCCTGCTCGACCGGGCCCGCGACAAGGCGCCGCGACGCCTCGTCGAGTACTGGGCGCACGAGGCGTCGCTGGTGGCACCGTCGACGATCCCGTTGTTGCGCTGGCGCATGGCGCGCTGGCGCGCCGAGGCGTGGGGGGGTATGCGTCGGATCGCAACCGAACACCCGGCGCTGGTCGCGACGGTGCTGGCACAGGTCGCGGCCCGCGGGCCGGTCACCGCGGTCGAGCTGGAGCGGGCGCTGCCCCACGACGTCCCACGCGAGCGCACCGACTGGGGCTGGAACTGGAGCCTGGTCAAGCAGGCGCTCGAGCACCTCTTCTGGGCCGGCGAGATCACCTCCGCGGGACGTACCGCGCAGTTCGCCCGTAGGTACGACCTGCCGCAACGCGTTCTGCCGCAAGCGGTCTACGCGACGCCCACGCCGGACGACGCCACCGCCATGCGCCGACTGGTCTCGATTGCGGCGCGCGCCCACGGCATCGGGACGCAGCGCTGCCTACGGGACTACTTCCGGTTGCCGGTGCTGGATGCCCGGACGGCGATCGGCGAGCTGGTCGAGGACGGTGAGCTGATCCCGGTCACCGTCCCGGGGTGGCGCGCGCCGGCGTACCTGCACCGCGACGCGCGCCTGCCGCGCAAGGTTGCTGCGCGTGCGTTGTTGAGCCCGTTCGACTCGTTGATCTGGCAGCGCGACCGGACCCGTGCCCTGTTCGGTTTCGACTACCGGCTGGAGATCTACGTGCCCGCGCACCTGCGCCGGCACGGCTACTACGTGCTGCCCTTCCTGCTCGGTGAGCGGCTCGTCGCCCGGGTCGACCTGAAGGCCGACCGGCTGGCTCACGGTGGGGGCGTACTTCGGGTGCAGGCCGCGCACGCCGAGTCCCATGCGCCCGCAGACGTTGCGGCCGAGCTGGCCGGCGAGCTTACCTCGATGGCGCGCTGGTTGGGCCTGGGCTCGGTGGTGGTTACCGGCCGCGGTGACCTGGCCCCGGCCCTGGCCGACCAGCTGCAGAACGCTCAGGCCTGCACCTCGTCGGCCAGGACGTCGTAGAGCACGAAGTCGTCGAACGACCCGTCACGCAGCCGCTCGGCGGCTCGGGCCAGCCCGATGCGCGACATGCCCGCGGCACGGGCGACGGCGTTGGAGGCGGTGTTGTGCGCGGCGGCGCGCAACGTGACCCGGGCCAGGCCGAGGCCCCCGTCGTCCGCTGGGAGCACCGCGTGCCGGACCGCCCGCCGGGTGGCCTCGGTCATCGCGCCGCGCCCGCGGGCGTCGGGGTGCGCCCAGTAGCCGATCTCGGCCTCGGCGTGTGGGCCCGCCAGGCCCATCAGGGCGATCGAGCCGATGCACCGGTCGTCCACCGGGTCGGCGACGCACCAGTACAGGCCGTGGGCGCCGGCGTGCTGCTCCTCGCGGGAGCGGATGTACCACTGGGCGTCCGACACCCGGTAGGGGGCCGGCAGCTGGGGCAGCCACTGCTGGGTGAGCGGGTCGGAACAGGCCTCGACGACCCGGGGGACGTCGTCCTCGCGCCAGGGCCGCAGGACCACCCGCTCACCGAGGATCTCGGGGACGCTGAGCCAGGGCTGCGCCGGGGACATGTGCTCGCCGCGCACGATCGAGGCGACCCAGCCGTCGTGGCGCTCGCCGCGAGCTGTGAGCAGGCCACGCACCAGGCCCTCGACCCGAAAGCCGCAGGCCCAGGCCACCCGGCGCGAGGCCCAGTTGCCTTCGTGGGCCTGCCAGTGCACCACCTGCAGGTCGAGCTGGCGAAAGCCGAAGGTCAGCATCATCCGAAGGGCCCGCGACATCACCCCGCGCCCGCGAGCCCAGGGGGCCAGCGCGAAGCCGACGGCGGCACCGCCCGTGCCGTCCAGGCGCAGGCCGACGTTGCCCGCCAGGCGCGGCGCACCCTCGTCGTCCAGCGCCTCGATGCCCAGCTCCAGCGAGGTGCCCTCGGCCCAGCCGCGCACCACCTTGTCGACGAAGTACTCGGCGTGTTCGCGCAGGTACGGCACGGGCACAGTGGTCCAGCGTTGAACCTGCGGGTCCTGGCACATCTCGACCTCGGCGTCGACGTCGTCCGGGGTGATCGGTCGCAGCACGATGGGGTCAGGATGCTGGCCGTCGCTGATCCGGGGGGCCTGCATGACCTCACCTTGGCGCCGCCGCCCGTTTGGGGCAATCGCGCCGCGCAGCGTTGACGCGAAGTCAGGGAACCTGTTAGATACAGATTTATGACAGGGGGGCGAGCGTTCCAACTGACCGGCGAGCTGCGTGAGCGCATTGCCCGTGGCGAGTACGCCGCCTCCGGGGCTCTGGAGAGCGAGGCGGCGTTGGGCCTCAGGTACGCCGTCAGCCGGGTCACCGTGCGCCGTGCCCTGGAACTGCTGCGCGAGCAGGGGCTGGTCGAGCCACGCAAGGGCTCGGGGTGGTTCGTCACCGGCTCGGCCTTTCACCAGACCCTGGCCCTGGGCAGCTTTCGCCACGCCGGGTCGGCGCTCACCGACGCGGGCCGGCAGGTCGTGCGCGAGGTCGTCGACTTCGGCTTCCGGCTCGCCCCGCCACACCTGCTGGACGGCGCGCTCGGGCTGGCCGCCCGCGACGACGTGCTGTACAGCCGTTCCGTGCGCCGGGTCGACGGCGAACCGCTCGACCTGGTGCACGAGTGGGTGCCCGCCACGAACGGCCTGCGCGTGAGCCGAGCCGACGCGCAGTCACCCGGAATCTGGGCGACCCTGCGCCGGCAGGGGCAGAGCATCGACACCGTCCGCCAGACCATCACCGCCGGGGTCGCCACCGACGCGGACTCCAGTCTGCTGGCAGTCTCGGTGGGCGCACCACTGCTGCTCGTACGCCGGGTCGCCTGCGCCGCGGACGGCGCACCCGTCGCACTGTCCGACCACCGCTACCTGGCGCACCGCTTCGCCCTTGAGGTGGAGTTCCGCGGCTGGCCGCACGCGGGCACCCCCGAGCCGCCAGGTCTACGTTCGGTCCCTGCCCACCTGTCGAAGGAGAACGCGTCATGAGGCTGCTCGTCACCGGAGGTGCCGGGTTCATCGGCACGAACTTCGTGCTGCGCACCGCCGCCACCCGCCCCGACTGGCAGCTCACCGTGCTCGACGCCCTCACCTACGCCGGCAACCGCGAGAACCTCGCCTCGGTCGCCGGCCGGGTCGACTTCGTCCACGGCAGCGTGGCCGACGCCGACGTGGTCGACCGGCTCGTCGCGAGCTGCGATGCCGTCGTCCACTTCGCTGCCGAGTCGCACAACGACAACTCGCTGGACGACCCGTGGCCGTTCCTGGAGTCCAACGTCATCGGCACCTACCGGCTGCTCGAGGCGGTACGCCGGCACGCCAAGCGGTTGCACCACATCTCGACCGACGAGGTGTACGGCGATCTCGAGCTGGACGACCCGGCGCGGTTCACCGAGGACACCCCACTGAACCCCAGCAGCCCCTACTCGGCGAGCAAGGCGTCGGCCGACCTGCTGGTCCGCGCCTGGGTGCGCTCCTTCGGCGTCAACGCGACGTTGTCGAACTGCTCGAACAACTACGGCCCCTACCAGCACGTCGAGAAGTTCATCCCGCGTCAGATCACCAACATCCTCACCGGGGTCAAGCCCAAGCTGTACGGGCAGGGCCGCAACGTGCGCGACTGGATCCACGTCGACGACCACAACGACGCCGTCCTGGCGATCCTCGAGCGTGGACGCAGCGGTGAGACCTACCTCATCGGGGCCGACGGCGAGCTCGACAACCGGGCGATCGTCGCCCTGCTCCTGGAGCTCATGGGCAAGGCGGGCGACTGGTTCGAGCTGGTGAGCGACCGGCCCGGCCACGACCTGCGCTACGCCATCGACTCGAGCAAGCTGCGCGCCGAGACCGGCTGGACGCCGCGCTACCAGGACATCCGAGCCGGCCTGACCCAGACGATCTCGTGGTACCGCGACCACGAGGACTGGTGGGCGGGCGCCAAGGCCCGTACCGAGCAGACCTACCGGCGGCTGGGCCGCTAGGGGCCGGCCTGCGCGTGCGTACGATGGGCGCGGTCGCGCACGAGCGCGCCGCCCCGACCAACGGAGAAGTTCGCGTGCCCAAGATCGTCGAGAAGCTGCTGCGCGCCGGTGAAGGACGGGTCGTCAAGAAGCTGGCCGGCCTTGCCCGGCAGGTGAACGCACTGGAGGACGACTTCGTCCGGCTCTCCGATGCCGAGCTGCGCGAGGAGACCGACCGGTTCAAGGCGCGCATCGGCGACGGCGAGAGCCTGGACGACCTGCTCCCGGAGGCGTTCGCCGCGGTGCGCGAGGCGGCGCGGCGAACGCTGGGCCAACGCCACTTCGACGTCCAGCTGATGGGGGGCGCGGCCCTGCACCTGGGCAACATCGCCGAGATGCGCACCGGCGAGGGAAAGACGCTGGTGGCCACCGCTCCGGCGTACCTGAACGCCCTGACCGGCAGGGGGGTGCACGTCGTCACGGTCAACGACTACCTCGCGGAGTACCAGTCCGACCTGATGGGTCGGGTGCACCGGTTCCTCGGCCTCAGCGCGGGCTGCATCCTGTCGCCGATGAACCCCGCGCAGCGCCGCGAGATGTACGCCTGCGACATCACCTACGGCACCAACAACGAGTTCGGCTTCGACTACCTGCGCGACAACATGGCGTGGAGCTCGGCCGAGCTCGTGCAGCGCGGGCACGCGTTCGCGATCGTCGACGAGGTCGACTCGATCCTGGTGGACGAGGCGCGCACCCCGCTGATCATCTCCGGCCCCGCCGACCAGCCCACCAAGTGGTACGTCGAGTTCGCCCGCGTCGTCCAGCGCCTGCAGCGCGACCGCGACTACGAGGTCGACGAGAAGAAGCGCACCGTCGGGATCCTGGAGTCCGGTATCGAGCGGGTCGAGGACTACCTGGGCATCGACAACCTGTACGAGAGCGCGCACACGCCCCTGGTCGGCTACCTGAACAACGCGGTCAAGGCCAAGGAGCTGTTCAAGAAGGACAAGGACTACGTCGTCATGAACGGTGAGGTCCTCATCGTCGACGAGCACACCGGCCGGATCCTGGCCGGACGGCGGTACAACGAGGGCATGCACCAGGCGATCGAGGCCAAGGAGGGGGTGCAGATCCAGAACGAGAACCAGACGCTGGCGACGGTGACCTTGCAGAACTAC
>DAIETC010000231.1 GCA_027345905.1 Kineosporiaceae bacterium
TGGCCCTCGACCCAGCGCTCGCCGCGCCCGTTGGCGACCGCGTCGGGCAGGCTGCGCACGATCGCCTCGAAGCCCTCGGCGGTCGCGGCGCAGGCGAGCCGCATCTGCTCGACCTCCCACTCGTCCTTGACCAAGCGCAGCTCGGACAGCATGACCGCCAGCTCGTGGTCGAGCGCGCGCTCGGTCTGGTCGTCGTGGGACTCCACCTGGGCCCGGACGTCGTCCATCGCCGCGGTCACGTCTGGATCGGCGTCCCTGACGACGCGCACGCGCACGGTGCCGACGTCCTTGCCGAGTGCTTCGGGGAGTTCGTCGATGTGCCGCGCCGCCAAGCCCAGCTCGGCCTCGACCTCGCCGAGACTGGGACGAGTGCCGACCCACAGCTCGCCGTACCTGGCGTCGGAGTAGAACTCCTCGCTGTCGCGCCCTGCCTGGGGCCGGAAGTACAACACCGCCTCGTGGCCGCCCGAGGCAAGCGGTTCGAGAACCAGCACGGCGTCCGGTTCGCGGTCCGCGCCAAGGCCGGTGAGGTGTGCGAACGCCGAGTGTGGCCGAAAGCCGTAGTCGCAGTCGTTCGAGCGCACCTTCAGCCCGCCCGCCGGGACGACGATCCGGTCGTTCGCGAATGCGTGGGACACGGCCGTACGGCGGGCGGCGGCATGGGCGGCGACCTCTAGACGCGCTGGGGGGCCGCCCGGGCGCTCTGCCCAGCCCTGCGCGATAAACCGTTTGAATGCCGCCGACGTGGGCCGCTCACGATGGTCCTGCTGCGGATGTTTCTCGCTCACCCCCCCATGGTGTCACCAGCCGGGCCCTCGCGGTGGTTGGCTGGTGAGATGGTGGCCTTCGACGACGGGCACACCTTGGCCGATCGCTTCCGAGCCCACGCCAGGTCCTGCCGGTCAGCGTTGTACGCAGACCTGTTGACGCATTTGGCGCAGGACTGGCAGGGCGGGGGAGTGGTACGCCAGGCTTGTGCCGGGTGGGAGGACTCCCCGGCCGGCTCGGTGGTGCAGTTGCGGCTGCTCGCGGGTGTGCACCGGCTGGTGCTGCAGGGCCGCGCGCCCGGTCTGCAGCCCTTCTACCCCAGCGTTGGCGGCGACGCCTCACCGGTCGGCGCCTGGGCGGCCGTGCGCGACGTCATCGCCGCGAACCTGGACGAGCTGCGCGCCGGGTTGGCTCTGCCCCCCCAGACCAATGAGGTGGGCAGGGCGGCCGCGCTGGTCGTCGGCCTGGTGGACGCGGTCTGGCGCAGCGACCTTCGCGACGTCCGACTGGTGGAGGTGGGCGCGAGCGCGGGGCTGAACCTCCTGGTCGACCGGTTTCGGATCCACGCCGAAGGCTGGTCGTGGGGCCCGGCTGGGTCGCCGGTCGATCTTGTGGCGGCCATCAGGGGCCCCGTCGTGCCCCAACCACTCCGCATCCGCTCGCGGCGCGGCTGTGACCTGTCGCCCATTGACGCGTCGTCACCCGAAGGTGCCCTGTTGCTGTCGTCCTTCGTATGGCCGGACCATCTCGCGCGCTTCCAGCGCCTGCAGGCCGCACTGCGGGTCGCAGCTCAGCACCAGGTGCGTGTCGAGCCGGGTGCGGCGGGGGAATGGCTGGAACGCATCCTGGCCGAGCCGGTGAGCGATGGCCTGCTCACCGTCGTCTGGCACTCGATCACCCGGATGTACTGGTCGCCCAGCGAGGTGGCCAGGGTGCGCGCTGCCGTCGCCGGTGCGGGCGCTGGGATCGCGATCGCGCACGTTCAGCTGGAGTACGCCGATCCAGCTTCTGCGGACTCCGACCCGGCACCTGCCTGCGCGGCCTCGGCACCAGACTTGCCCGGCTCGGTGCCGGACTCTGCAGCCCGGCTCAGCGTCGAGGTGTGGCATCGCGGCGAGCCGGACGGTCGGCGTACCGACATCGCCCAGGTGGCCGACCACGGGCTGCCCGTCAGGTTGCTGGACGGCGTGAGCGTCGGCCCGTAGGCCCCACACCCGGCCCTCATCCGCGGTGATCATGCAATCCGGGCGCAGGGCGCTGTTCCCAATCCTGATTCGACTTCTGGCAGCCTGGTGCGGTGCCCATGCCTGCAGTGATCGGTGTCGACATCGGCACGTCGAGCAGCAAGGGCGTGCTCGTTGCCCTCGACGGCCGGGTGTTGCGCTCGTGCGCCGTTGAGCACACCGTGGACCGCCCTGGAGTCGGCATGGTGGAGATGGATGCCGCCATCTGGTGGGACGAGCTGGTCGCGATCTGCCGGGACCTGCTGTCCGAGGGCACGGCCGAGCCGGTAGCGGTCGGAGTGAGCGGGATGGGGCCCTGCGTCCTGCTCACCGACGAGGCGGACGAGCCGCTGCGCCCGGCGATCCTCTACGGCGTGGACACCCGAGCAGGGGTCCAGATCGAGCGCCTGAACGACCGGTACGGCGAACAGGAGATCCTGGACCGGTGCGGCTCGGCGCTGTCCTCGCAGGCGGCCGGCGCCAAGGTGGCCTGGGTGGGCGATGAGGAGCCCGAGCTGTTCGCGCGCGCCCGCCGGCTCTACATGCCGAGTTCCTGGCTGGTCCGTCGGCTGAGTGGCGCCTACGTGCTCGACCAACACTCCGCCAGCCAGTGCACCCCGCTCTACGACACGCACGCCCAGGACTGGTACCGCCCCTGGGCTGGCGAGATCGCCCCTCAGATCGACCTGCCTCCACTGCGTTGGTCTGGTGAGGTGGCCGGCACGGTCACCCCCGAGGCTGGCGCGGTGACCGGGCTTGCACCAGGTATCCCGGTCATCACGGGCACGATCGATGCGTGGTCCGAGGCGCTCAGCGTGGGAGCACAGGGTGTCGGCGATCTCATGCTGATGTACGGCACCACCATGTTCCTGGTCCACACGGTCCCCGACCGGCTGACCAGCCCGGCCCTGTGGGGGACCGTCGGCGCTCTGCCCGGCACGCGCAACCTCGCCGGTGGCATGGCCACCTCCGGAGCGATCACCAGCTGGCTACGCGACCTGTTCGGCTCGCTGGGATACCCCGAGCTCCTCGAGCTCGCCGAGAAGTCCGGTGTCGGGGCTCGCGGGCTGATCATGCTGCCCTACTTCGCCGGCGAACGGACACCGATCATGGATCCGCAGGCGCGCGGTGTC